>NZ_JALKFY010000421.1:0-668 GCF_023242985.1 Frankia sp. Mgl5
GCCGAGCAGGTCGATGACGGTGCTGGGTGGCTGGCTGGGTGTGGTGGCGATGTGGGTGCGCCAGTGGGCTTCGGCGGCGTTGGTGTCGTGGCGGGCGATGAGGTCGAGGAGGTGGGTGTGGTCGTGGTGGTTGTGGGGGGTGGTGTGGGTGGGGTGGGGGAGGGGGGCGTGGGTGTCGAGGATGTGGCGGAGCATGCCGGCGATCATGGTGAGGGTCTGGTTGCCGGCGTGTTCGAGGAGTTGGTGGTGGAAGTGGGTGGGGTCGGGGTGGGTGAGGGCGGTGTGGAGGGTGGTGAGGGTGGTGTCGGTGTGGTGGGTGGCGAGGAGTCGGACGGCGGCGGGTTCGAGCAGGGTGTGGGCGGTGTGGACGTCGGCGAGGGTGGTGTGGCGGTGTTCGAGGACGAGGCCGGCGTAGCGGGCGGCGACCTGGCCGTCGGGGGTGTGGACGCGGGCGCCGCCGTGGGCGCCGCGGCGGACGGAGATGAGGGCTTCGGATTCGAGGACGCGGAAGGCTTCGCGCAGGGTGGGGCGGGAGACGCCGAACTGTTCCATGAGGACGGCTTCGGGGGGTAGGGCGTCGCCTTCGACGAGCTCACCACGGACGATCTGGCGGCGGAGCTGGGCCGCGACGAGCTCGGCGGTCTTGGGCACGCGGACCTGCTGACCGA
>NZ_JALKFY010000422.1:0-633 GCF_023242985.1 Frankia sp. Mgl5
GATGGACCAGTCCGATGGTCTGCTTTTTGGACGTGAAATCTACCAGCTGATGGAAAGTGCCTGGCCAGCCATTGCTAGCAGCGGCGACGGACCTCAATTCATGGTCGACTTCGCACGCAAGCTCGATCGGAAACCCAAGTACGTCTTCTCGCGGACGCTGGATCACGTGTCGTGGCAGAACTCTTTCTTGTTGAAGGGGGCTGTTTCCGAGGAGGTGCCACAGCTTACGGCAGAAGGGAAGAACCTAGTCGTTAACGGCGGTCCCGGCCTCGGTTCCACCCTGGCACAACTAGGCTTGGTGGATGAGTATCACTTCCTGGTACAGCCAATCGTTGCCGGACGTGGCCCCCAATTATTGGGGGGAGTTCGTGATCGACTGAATCTGAAGCTGAGCGGGACCAAATCCTTCGGCTCCGGCGTCGTGCTGCTCCGATATACGCCCGTTCGTTGACTGCTTGGCTGATCACTGCGGCTTGGCACTGCCAGACGAATACGTACGAGCACAAGATGAAGCCGGCAAACATTTGTCGGCTGCTTCGTCTATATCACGAGGAGCATCTCTGTTCCAACCTGGTAGGGTAGGATATAGTTAACGTGGTGACAGACAGATCTTTCCTCCGCTGAGCCACCTAT
>NZ_JALKFY010000423.1:0-631 GCF_023242985.1 Frankia sp. Mgl5
TCCGCCAGCTCCGCCTCGCTCACGCCGCCGACGGCGAGGAACGCGCTGGCCTGCCGGTTCCCCAGGGTGATGGTGCCGGTCTTGTCGAGCAGCAGGGTGTTGACGTCGCCGGCGGCCTCCACCGCCCGGCCGCTCATCGCGAGCACGTTGCGCTGGACGAGCCGGTCCATCCCGGCGATGCCGATCGCGGAGAGCAGCGCTCCGATCGTGGTCGGGATCAGGCAGACCAGCAGGGACGCGAGCACGATCCCGGTGATCCCGTCACCGGTCAGGGTGGAGCTGTCCGGCAGCGCCGGCTGCTGCGCCTTCGAGTAGATCGCCAGCGGCTGCAGCGTGGCGACGGCCAACAGGAAGATGACGGTCAACGCGGCCAGCAGGATGTTGAGCGCGATCTCGTTCGGCGTTTTGCGCCGGTTCGCCCCCTCGACGAGGGCGATCATCCGGTCGATGAAGCTCTCCCCGGGCTTCTGGGTGATCCGGACGACGATCCGGTCGGAGAGCACCCTCGTCCCGCCGGTGACCGAGGACCGGTCACCACCGGACTCCCGGATCACCGGCGCCGACTCGCCCGTGATCGCCGACTCGTCGACGCTGGCGATGCCCTCGACGATGTCACCGTCCCCGGGGATGA
>NZ_JALKFY010000424.1:0-618 GCF_023242985.1 Frankia sp. Mgl5
TGTGGGGCTCCGAAATTCGGGTTTCGGCCTGTGAGCTGGTCTTTTGTGGCTGACGTGATCGTCCGGGGGTGTCGTCAGGCGGCGTTGCGGTACTCGTTGATCAGCCCGCCGAGGATGCGTGTGCGACGGACGGTGGAACCCGGGGTCGGGGTGACCACGGGTGGTGAGTCGGGCGGATGCTGGCCGAGGGAGCGGTGAGGCCGGTGGGTGTTGAAATGCTCGGCGTATGTGGTGAGGGCGGTGGTCAGGTGCCGTTCAGAGACGATCAATAATCTGTCGGTGCATTCGCGGCGGGCGGTGCCGACCCAGCGTTCCGCGATCGCGTTCGCCTGCGGGGCTTGCGGCGGTGTGCGTACCACGTCGATGCCAGCTGCGGTGAAGACGGCGTCGAACGGAGCCGTGAACTTTGTGTCGCGGTCACGGATGAGGAACCGGAACCGGCGGCTGCGATCTTCGAGGTCTATCAGCAGGTTCCGTGCGTGCTGGGTGATCCATGCCGCGGTTGGGTGTTTCGTTGCTCCGAGGACATGGACATGGACATGGCGGGTGGCGTGCTCGACGATGAAGAACACGTAGATCCGTTGGAGGAATACGGTGTCCACGGTGAAGAAGTCGCAG
>NZ_JALKFY010000425.1:0-605 GCF_023242985.1 Frankia sp. Mgl5
GCCGACGGCTGCGACACCCCCCAGGCCGAAGCCGCGCTACGCAACCTCGCCGGCCTGCACGGCCCGTTCTGGAACAAACCGGGCCTCACCAACGGCGCCGACTGGCTACGCCACACCGACGAAGCCGGCCTCAGCTTCCTCGGCGAAATCCTCACCGCGGCCACCGAACCGTTCCTCGACCGGTTCCAGGACCGCCTCTCCCCCACCGACACAGACACACTGCACCGCACCGCCGACCACTTCACCCAGTGGGGCCGGCACGTCTGCGGCCGCCACACCCTCATCCACGGCGACTACCGCCTCGACAACCTCCTGTTCACCGAATCCCACGAGGTGACAGCCATCGACTGGCAGTCGTTGGAGATCGGCTTCCCCGGCCGCGACGTCGCCTACTTCCTGGCCACCGCACTGCCACCCACACTCCGACGCGCCCAGGAAAAAAACCTGGTCCGCGCCTACCACGAACAACTCACCCAGATGGGCATCGACGACTACCCACTCGACGACTGCTTCCACGACTACCGCCTCGGAACCCCACAGGCACCACTACTCACCGTGCTCGGCTCCGTCTACGCGACCAACGAACCCACCGAGAACTCCGACCG
>NZ_JALKFY010000426.1:0-594 GCF_023242985.1 Frankia sp. Mgl5
TTTTACTACCTCATAAGGAATTTCGCTGATCACGATCTTTTTTACCTTGCCGCCCTTCGGCTCTTCCACATGCGTACGGCCGCGAATGATAAATTGTCCCCGCCCCGTTTCAAACGCCTTGCGAATGCCGCTGATTCCCTGCACAATCCCGCCGGTTGGGAAATCGGGTCCCTTTACGTGGGTCATCAATTCGTCCAGGCTGATCTGTGGATTCTTCATCTGCGCGATCGTGGCATCGATCACTTCGCCCAGATTGTGCGTGGGAATATCTGTAGCAAAACCGACGGCGATCCCCGACGCCCCGTTTACCAGCAGGTTAGGGAAGCGTGACGGCACAACGGCTGGCTGCATCGCGGAGTTGTCATAGTTAGGGATGAAAACAACGGTTTCTTTTTCAATATCGCGCAGCATTTCATTCGCCAACGCGGACAAACGGGACTCTGTGTAACGCATTGCCGCTGGCGGGTCCGCATCAAGGCTGCCAAAGTTTCCGTGCCCTTGAATCAACACCTGGCGCATTTTCCACCACTGTGCCATCCGCACCATCGTTTCATAAATGGCGCTGTCACCGTGAGGATGGAATGTACCCATCAC
>NZ_JALKFY010000427.1:0-593 GCF_023242985.1 Frankia sp. Mgl5
GGTGCCGCGGAACACCATGATCGGGAAAGGCGTCATGATCGGCGATGTCGGGGGCGTCGCCGGTGTCCCGGGCCGGCCCGCAGCCCCGGGCCCCGCGGCCCGCTGGCCACCCGCGGGCTCCTGACCAGCGGGGACGAAAACTGTCGGTGGTGGATGCGAGCCTGGTCGTGTCCGCTGATCGACGACACCCTGGGCCCGGTGATCACAGTGATCGAACAGGTACCTTCCCCGACAGCCGCCGCGTCCCCCACGCCCGACATCAGCCGGATGCCGAGCATGGACCTGATACCAGGCCTGGACGCGCAGACCGCGCCGCTGGCGGATCTCGAAACCGCGATCTGCGGGTGGGCAGGCCGGCTCGCGGCCGCGACCTGCGGCTGGCTGGTCCTGCTCTCCGCCTTCGAGCGGCGGGGCGGCTGGTCGGGGATCGGGCTGCGCTCATGTGCGCACTGGCTGTCCTGGCGCTGCGGGATCGGGCTACGTGCCGCCCGGGAGCATCTGGCCACGGCCCGCGCCCTCGAACAACTCCCCACAGTGCGGGCGGCGTTCGCCGACGGAACGATCTCCTACTCGAAGGTCCGGGCGATCACCCG
>NZ_JALKFY010000428.1:0-588 GCF_023242985.1 Frankia sp. Mgl5
CACCTCGAGGGCCTGCCCAGCTACCACGACATCGACTACTGGGGCCCGGTGTTCCAGGCGCTGTCGGACACCGGGCTGGTGATGTGCCTGCACATCGGCACCGGGTTCGGCGCGCTCAAGCTCGCCCCGGACGCGCCGATCGACAACCTGATCATCCTGGCGTGCCAGATCTCGTCGCTGGCCGTGCAGGACCTGCTGTGGGGCCCGGCGATGCGGACCTACCCGGACCTGAAGTTCGCCTACTCCGAGGGCGGCATCGGCTGGATCCCGTTCTACCTGGACCGCTGCGACCGGCACTACACCAACCAGCGCTGGCTGCGCCGCGACTTCGGCGGGAAGCTGCCCAGCGAGGTGTTCCGCGACCACTCACTCGCCTGCTACGTCACCGACCCGACGTCGCTGAAGCTGCGTAACGAGATCGGGATCGACATCATCGCCTGGGAGTGCGACTACCCGCACGCCGACTCGATCTGGCCGGACGCGCCGGAGTTCGTGCTCAACGAGCTGAACAACGCCGGTGCGACCGACGAGGAGATCGACAAGATCACCTGGCAGAACGCCTGCCGGTTCTTCAACTGGGACCCGTTC
>NZ_JALKFY010000429.1:0-584 GCF_023242985.1 Frankia sp. Mgl5
GACGCTGCCGACCCGCTCGGCGAGGGGAACCGGCAGCCGGAAGGGCCCCTCGGGCAGCCCGGCCAGGGCGCCGTGGGAGAAGACGTGATCGGGGTTCGGGGAGGTGACGAACGACGTGTGGCAGACGGCGGTCAGGGCCCCTGAGGTCTCGTTGCGGAACCGTGTCTCGCAGACGACGACCGTCCGGCCGGCCTTGACGGTTCTCGCCTCGAGGGAGATCGTGTCGCCGATCTCGGCCGGTTCGACGACCTGCACGTCGAGGTCGAGGGTCAGGGCCGGCCGCGGTGCGGTCAGGTGCAGGGCGAGCACGCCTGCGACGACGTCGGCCCAGGTCGCCAGCACGGACGTCCGTAGGGCGGTCGCGCCGGGGACGCACAGCTCGCCGAACACGTCGGCGCGCCCGGTGGCGACGCCGTCGTCGACCGAGAAGCCCAGGCCGAGCTCCATGACGATGTGCCGCACATCGTCCACCTTGCCACGATTGCCACCATTGTCGACGGTGCTCACGAGATCGCCCCTTCGCTGCCTTGGCCGCACGGCCCCCTGGCCGCGCGGCCGGCGGACGTCGAGCGTCTCAGTCCTCG
>NZ_JALKFY010000430.1:0-575 GCF_023242985.1 Frankia sp. Mgl5
CCTTCACTTATTGGGGTGCTTTAGATTTTCATCACGCCGCCCATGCTGGCGTTCGTAACCAGCTTGGAGTACCGGGCGAGATAGCCTGTTTTTACTTTCGGCTCAAACGGTTGCCAATCTGCTTTGCGGCGCTCCAGCTCTTCTGGATCGACGTGCAGCTGGATGGAACGGTCGACGAGGTCGATGCTGATGATGTCGCCATCACGTACAAACGCAATCGGACCGCCTTCAGCAGCTTCCGGCGAAACATGGCCGACGCTGATGCCGCGGGACGCGCCGGAGAAGCGTCCGTCGGTGATTAACGCTACTTTTTTGCCCAGTCCCATGCCGACGATTTGTGAAGTAGGAGCAAGCATTTCCGGCATACCCGGTCCGCCTTTTGGCCCTTCATAACGAATCACGACAACATGGCCTTCCGCCACTTTTCCGTTAGCGATTCCGGCCAGGGCTTCTTCCTGCGATTCGAAGCAGATGGCTGGGCCTTCATGGCGGCTGATTGAAGGATCAACCCCGCCTGCTTTGATGATGGAGCCTTGCGGTGCGATATTGCCGAACAGAACGGAGAGACCACCTTC
>NZ_JALKFY010000828.1:0-86532 GCF_023242985.1 Frankia sp. Mgl5
CATGACAACCCAGGCGAACCGCCAGACCCGAAGATCACGGACAGATCAACTCAGAACGCGAGCGTGCCGGAGCCCTGCTCGGACAGCTGCTTACGTAACCGCAGCACGAGCTCGACCGTCGCCGACGGTGTCGCGCTCGGGGACGACTTCGGCCGCCGGGATCGCGGCTTGCGCGCCGCCTGGCCCTCGGTCTTATGGCGGGCCTTGAGCTTGTACACCCAGCCCCGACTCACCCCGTACCGGCGAGCGACCTCCGCAGGGCTCTGCCCCTCAACGACCAACGCCGCGATGACCAACCGCGCCTTCGACATCGCCGGTCATCGAACACACCAGCACTGTCACCGATGACCCGGGACACGTGTCGTCGATGTCCTGAGCCAGGACAATAATCAGGTGCCTGCAAAAGCGCGATAGTGTGGATATTTTAAATCCTGCTAATGGTACTACAGTAACACCCGTCGCGATCTGGAAGTGCACCTGTCCTCCGACCGGCTATACCTATCGATCTCTGTGGCTACGGGACTTCATGTATGGCGTGTCGTCGACGACGCGCCAGGAGGTTTTGCTGTAATGGCGGCGGGCTGTTGGCCCCGAAGCAAAAAATCCCCATGATGCCGGCAAGGGAGAAGGTAGGCATGAGAAGCCGACAATTAAGTCGCAAAGGATGTCTGGCGGGAATTTGGGGTGCCACCCTGTCCTGTCTGGCTGCTGCCACCGTACCAATCGTATCGGCGGCACCCGCATCCGCATCAACCGAAACCGATAGAAATATAATCATCGACTGGTACCAGACCAGTGGTTTTCTGCTGTTCAACAGGGGTTTGACGGGCGCAACCCCGCCGTGGGTCTCCGCACCCGACAAGGCGATTGTCAACGGTGCGGTCTATGACGCGACAAACGGGATCTCCCGTACCCATCAGGCATACGTTGCCATACCTCCCTCGGCGGATCCAGGCGACTCTGTGGGAGCGGCGGCGGCGACAGCTTCCTACAGGGTGCTGTTGAGCCTCCTCCCGGAGATGGAATCAATGCTCGATTCCAAATACCAGTCCACCCTCGCCTTGATTCCCAACGGCCCCGCGAAGAACGGCGGCATCGCTGTGGGTGAGGAGGCTGCATCGGCGATGCTCGCCGCCCGCCAGAACGATGGGCGCAATGCGGAAGACGAGACGTTCCCAACCGGAAATGAGCCTGGGAAATTCCGGCCGGTACCTCCGAGCTACCAGCTGGATGCCCATGCTTGGGTTAGGAATGTGAAGCCGTTCCTAATTCCCGGGGTTGAGCGATTTCAGGTTGAGGCGCCGATCCCGCTGACAAGTGAACAGTACGCGGCAGACGTCAACGAGACAAAAAGCCTGGGGTCGCAGTCAAGCGCGACGCGGACGCCGGAACAGCTTGATGTCGGACTATACTGGCAACAGGCGCCGTGGGGCGACATCGCCGCGCAACTCGCCCGGCGTCAGGGCCTCGATGGGTCAGAGACGGCTCGCCTGTTCGCCATGACAGCTCTTGCGGAGGCTGACGGCCAGATAATGGTTGGCCACAACAAGTACCTCTACCACAGGTGGCGGCCGGTTACGGCGATCCGCGAGGCTGACACAGACGGGAACCCGGCGACAGCGGTCGATCCGAATTGGCTGCCGTTGGAAGACCAGTCGGAGTGGGAGCATCCGGAATACCCGGCGGGCCACAACTACGCTGCTGGAGTGTACACGAGGGCATTCGAGGATTTCTTCGGCAGTGACACCATCGCCGGAGGCGCGATCAGTGTCTTCAGTCGGTCTTCCAACACAACCCGGAGCTTCACGACCTTCTCTCAAATGGCAGGAGAGATGATCAATGCTCGGATCAACGTGGGGGTTCACTTCCGCACCAGTGGTGAGGTGGGTACGAGGGGTGGTCAAAAAATATCTGACTACGAGTTCGAGAACTACTTCCAGTCGTGTGACCGCACTGTGGCCGGCACTCATCAGGGTTCGCTGAGCCTGACCACGGGTGTTACGTGCCTGGCACCAGGAGCCAGAGTGACCGGTTCGATTAATGTCTCGGGTGGCGCTGGTTTCGTCGCCGATAAAGCCAGCATCGGCGGGTCGATCAACACTGGTGGTGCGACCAGAGTTCACATCCGTAACGTCGGTGTCGGTGGGTCGCTCAGCATCGGCCAGACAACCGGCCAGGTGCTCGTTTCTCACACAAACATCGGGTCTTCAGTGCTGGTAGTTAACAACAACACAGGGCAAAGGCCGATTGTGGTGTCGGGGAACCATATCGGCGGTAGCCTGTCCTGCTCTGGTAATCAGCCCGCACCTGTCAACTACGGAGTGCTGAACACCGTCGGGGGTTGGAAGAGTAATCAGTGCAGCAGTCTCTGAATTGAGCCTGAACAAGGGAAGATCGTTGCGTCACCCGGCACCCAACTGACAGGTGGTGCAACGATCGACCCCCGATCGTCCGCACCGCAGTGCCGCAAATTATTAGTTCGCGCGGCTTCTGGTCAGGGAAGGGCCCACAGCCGTATTGGGTTGTCCTTGCTGCCGCTGGCAAGGGTTTGACCGTCCGGCGACAACGCTACCGACCAAATCCAGTCAGTGTGACCGGTCAGGGGCAGACCAAGCAGGCGGGGATGGGACCGGTCGGTCACGTCCCATATTCGTACGGTCTCGTCGTAGCTTCCGCTGATCAGGGTGTCGCCGTCCTGAGAGAACGTCACCGGTCCGACGGTGTTGGTGTGGCCGGTGATCGGCCCCCCGAGCAGGCGGGGAGCAGACCGGTCGGTGACATCCCAGAGTCGGATTGTGGTGTCCCTGCCGCTGCTGGCCAGGGTCCGGCTGTCCAGGGAGAAAGCTACTGAGTTCACTCCGCCGGTATGTCCGGTAAGGGGCAGGCCGATGAGGTGGGGATGAGATCGGTCGGCCATGTTCCACAGCCGCACTGTGCTGTCGAGGCTGCTGCTGGCCAGGGTGCGGCCGTCCATGGTTAACGCTAGCGAGGTGACCCAGTCGCTGTGGCCCGACAGGGGCGAGCCGAGGGGGCGGGCGCGGGTGCGGTCGGTGATGTCCCAGAGCCGTATTGTGTTGTCCCTGCTGCTGCTGATCAGGGTGCGGCCGTCCGGGAAGAACGCCACCCATGGATGCGATCATGCTACAGATCTATGGGTCGAAGCCCTACACTCCTCCTATGGTAACCGGCGTCACTCTCGTACCGATTTACGTCCGTATCAGCTATGACCGGTACGGGAAGCGGCACGGCGTTTCGGACCAGATCAAGGACGTGATCGCCCTTATCGAGGGGATACCCGGCCTGGAGGTCGGCGAGATCTACGAGGACAACGATGTATCCGCCTTCAAAAAGGAAGTCGAACGGGAGGGGTATAACCGTCTGATCGCCGATATCAAGGCGGGTAAATACGTGGCGGTTGCCTGTGTCCGGGGTAGCCGGCTTGTTCGGCAACGGCGACAGCGGGCAGAGTTCATCGACCTTATGGAGTCCGTCGGCGGCAAGGTATACACGACGGATGGGACGATCTACGATTTCACCTCTGAGGTTGGGCGAGGCCAGTTCGATTCCGACGGGGTGAAGGACACCAACGAATCCGAGAAAATCTCGGTTCGGACCACCCGGGCGCACCTACGTCTCGCCGAACAGGGAAAGTATGCCGGGGGCCGCCGCCCGTACGGAATAGAACGACACCTGGAAATCGTCGACGGCAAGGTTGAACGCTCCTACCGGATCAACGAGCCCGAAGCTACGATTCTTCGGGAGGCGGCGCGGCGGGTTATCGCGGGAGACTCGCTACATGCGATCGCGACGGATTTCAACCTGCGGGGAGTCCCGACCGCGAACGGCGGGAAATGGTGGGAATCACAGGCTCTGCGGTATATGCTGCGCCGCCCCGGCATCGCCGGTCTGCGGACACACCACTCGCATGACAACATTGTGGGTAAGGCCGAATGGCCTGCGATCATCAGCGTTGAAGAGTGGATGGCGGTCAAGAGCACGTTGGACAGCCGCGCCACCAAGGGCCGTAAGGCAGCGAACGACATCACGAACCTCCTGTCAGGGTTCCTGGTGTGCGCGACCTGCGGTAACAAGATGCGGAACACGTCCAGCGGGGTACGGCCACGCACCTACCGGTGCATCGTCCCGAAAGGGAAATGCGAACTGAAGATGTCCATCATGGCCGACCCGCTGGACGACCTGATCATCTCCCTGTTCGCGGCGAAACTCGCGGAATCTGCGGAATACACGGCGAGTGAGGCGCCGTCGCGATCCGCCGCGCGTGTCTCCAATCTGACCGCGAAACTCGAAAGGCTCGCTGAACAGTGGGCCACTGATGAGATCTCCGACAGTGCGTATGGGGCCGCGCACCGCGCCGCAGAGAAAGAACTAGAGAAGGCACGAACAGAAGCGGAAGAGGAAGCGCGCGCCCGCGTTGTCCTTCCGGGGGCGCACGCGGCTACCGCCTGGAAATCTGGAACCCTCTCGGAACGGCGCGCACTGCTGGAAATTCTGGTCGACCGAATCGAGATCCGACCGTCGGAACGGCGCGGGAAGTACGGAAACACGTTCCAGCCCGACCGCGTACGTGTCGTGTGGCGCCATCAGCAACAGGACGATATCCCGTCCACGCAGTAGCCGCCGGTAGACGCAAAGAGGGGCCCCACCCGAACCGGGTGGGGCCCCTCTTTATGTACCGCCGAGTACTATCTTCCGGATTCATCGGCGCCAGTAGCCCGCTGGTAGACCGGGGCCAGAATTAGGGCGATCCGCGCGGCGTCCGGGACCATAATCGGCGGGGACTCGGCAAGTGTCCGAGCAATCCATCGTGCGCGTGCATCTTCCTCCGTCTCGGCATCATCTGGAGTGCTTTCCTTATCGGTGTCATCCTCGCGTGGCGGTTGCGCATGAGAGCTCTTTCTCGGCTGTGGAATCTGAATCGATGACGGTGCGGCGGCACGACGCGGCAAACACCCTCCAGAACGCAGAACGACCGGCGATCATCTGGCCGGAAGATCACAACGAGGTGGGGTCGAGAGCGGCGCGGGTCAGGGCCGTACACCTAGTTCAACGATTCGATCAAGCTCTAAGATCCGTCAAACATTGGCAAGCGGAAGCAAACGATGCCGGCCGGGCGCAGTCGTGGTGAGAGGATGCTCAACGACGCGATAGGTTGATCACGCGATGGTCGATCGGTCCCGCCGGCCCGACCCACCATCGGCACAGCCGCGCCCACCACCCGACCGCGAACCACACGGCCCCTCCAGCGCCGCCGAGCGTGCGCATGCCTAGCAGCTCCCGAAGGACCCGCAAAGCCCGCCAGGGGCCGTTCTAGGCCCATCCGCGCGGACTGCTGCTAGGCACTAGAACCCAGGCCAGAGCCCCTTACAGCCGCTAGAGGGGCTGCTAGACCTAGCAGGTGGGGCCGCTAGGTCTAGCAGCCCCACGGACCTCCTCACAGACCCTGCCACGCCACCCACACCAGCTCCCGCCCCGGCATCGACCGGCACCTAGCGCTTGCCACAGACAGCGTTTCGCTAGCAACGGCAAGCGCGGGTAGCGGTAGCGGCTCGACGCACCCCGCACCCGGCAAGAACCCGCAACCAGGGCAACGCACCGCCGGCGGCCGCTACCCGCTACCCGCCCGTGAAACACCAGCTCAGCACCCGCGACCCCGGTAGCGGCACGGGTAGCGCCGCCGCTACCCGTAGCGGCATCCCCGCTACCCCACCGCCACCGCCAGCGCGGTCACCGGTCAAGCGACCCACAAGGCCAGATTGGTCACTTAAAGTAGCAAAATCACCGTCCGTGCGCGGCCATAGAGGCGGCTAACGTTAGCGCCGTCGGTGCTAGCGTTAGCACCCCCGTATAGCGGCGGAAAACGCCCCTGAACTGCTCGTTAGCATGTTAGCGGCTCCTATCGCAGGACCAGCAAAATGCGGGAAAGACCACCTTCCGCCCCCTCCCCGTGCGGGCAGCCTTCCCACGCAGACCCGCTCGGATGGTTACACAAGGTTACGGTGCGAGGGTCGCTTCGCGCTTAGTTGCTTACCGCCAAGCGAAGAGCATGTGCGGCATCCTTAGCCGAGACAGAAGCGAGATCGGATCCGATAATCTGTCGCGTATACCTCTGAATAATTCCCTTGATTCGCGAGGAACTTATATCCTCTATCGCGCCGAGAATTTTAGTGCTCGTGGTTTCCGCATCCTCCCATGCTTGCATGCCAGTTTGAATCCTCGCCAGATGAGCGAGGCAAAAATAGAAATATGGGCTGTCGATGGACGCGGAATCCACGTGGCCACCAAGGATCTCGGCAGCCCTTTCCCACTCTTGAAGATCTGCATACATCAGAGATTCTTGAATTAGAAACTCCGTATCATCTACCCACCAGCTCCAGCTTGGGTCGGAGTTCCTAACCCCAGCAGAGAAACAGGATTGCGCCGCTGCGAAAGAACGTATCGCCGATTCTTCGCCGCGCGCTGCGAGGGCGCGCGCCTCCCGGGCGAGAAAAAGAGCTTCAATGCGCGGCGAAACCTGCCTGTCAAGTATTCCCCGCGCAAGGTTCAGCGCTTCACTAGGCCGGTCGCTTTCGCTTGCATGCATGGACATATTCTGAATGACGAAAATCTCCATGCTTCGATCCCCGGAAAGTCCGCAGTAGTGCAGTGCTCGACTGTTCACCTCTCGGATCTTTGAGTGTCTTGCGGTGTCAACGAGGAACCACCCCGCTACTTCGAAAAATTCGGCAGCAGTCGCGAAAACGTCGCGTTCCATTCCCCGGACAATCGGCGACGCAGAAATTTTCCTCTCAAAGGATTGCGCCGAGTCTAGCGCGACACCTGATATGCGCTCCCCCCCGAATAGGTGTTCCATCTCCAGTAGCTGTCGGATCTGGACTCTTGCGCGCCCCAAGTAGACGTCATCGATCGGCTCGCGGAACTTGGCGTCTATATCGCATCCATTTTCCTGCGCGAGTATTTCCGCGTTGTAGCTCACTGGGTCGGGGGTAATATCGGCCGGATTCGGCTGGATTTTCGACGCGCAAAGGAGTTCCGACAGATCGTCTAGCGAAATCTGAAGGGTATTCGCAATAAGCGGTCTGATTGATGGTTGAGGGTCGGTCTCACCACGTTCCCAGCGGTAGACCGTCGACCGTTCTACTCCAAGCAAATTCGCAAGTGCCTCTTGGCTGAGCCCCTGGGCCTTGCGGCGGTCCGCAAGGCCCCGCCGATCCTTCCCGCTAGGCGCCATGCCGACCGCTTCCCCTCACCTCGGTGCACGCGATGCATCGATTATGCATCCGTTGCGCACCGGGATGCAGTCGCCGTGACGGTGCGCGTGGACCAGTGTCTAGGTCAGGCACCCGGGGCTCGGTCGAGCAGGGGGACGACGTCGTCTCGTGACTCCTTGGCCTCGGGTGCCATCCACGAGGAAGGGGGAAGATCTTGGTTCGCATGATTCCCGACGCGGCACTGAAACGTGCGCAAGAAGCAATCAGTGATCTGGAACTGTTCGCCGAGTCGGTGGATGAGGATTGGGGGTTACGGAAGGCCCATGATTTCGCGTGTACACGTCGCGCTGTGGTTTTCCTCCTTCCATCCGCAAGACGGGCGGATCTGATCCGCTGGTTCGTCGGAAGGTGGTCGACAATGCTGGACGGTCTCGACGCACTCAAAGAGTGGGATCGAAACTACGCTCTCCATTGTCACTGCGAGCATCCGATATTCGGACGCGAAAATCTGTCCTGGTTCCGCGTTCTGGGCTCCGGGGCTGACACATTCGAGATCGCGAATCTCGCGGACGGCTACGTGGTCCTACGGCACCGCCAGTTCCCCGACGGTCCGGCGCTGAAAATCCCGGCCGGCGAGTGGGAGATCTTCCGCTACGGAATCCAGTCGGAACACTTCGTCGTCGATGGTGAGTCCGAATGAGGTACCTCGACCCTGAACCACACGACCACGGTAACAGCGTGACGGGCAATATCAGAGACAACCTCTTCCTTCTTTTCGACCTGGAGCTGGAATCGGCCGAGCGCGTTTTTGAGAACATGCGGCGGAACCTCGACCACTACGGCTACAGTCTCGGGCTCGCAGACGCAGAGTTCAGCAGAACCCACGGCCAGATCAGCGACGCGAAGAAACGGGTGAAAGCCCTACGGGCACTGTTCGACGACGTCCGGCGGACCGGTCGGGCGCACCCCCGCAGGCAGCACTGCAGACCGGAAAACCCCCACGCAGACGCCAGACCCGAATTCCTGAGCATCGATCTCACGAACATCGATCCCGATGGAATAATCGTCCATGAGATACGAGGAAGTTCCGCTGGCGACAACCTCACGACCGGCGAGGTAATCGGGTGTCGGTCAATCCATGACGCCAGCATCGTATTTGCGCGAGTCGTGGGCTTCACGACCAAACGAAACTACGTCTGGCTACGCATTGTGTCGGGCACCCTGCGGACAACCTGACCGGCGTGCGTGTCGGGTGGGTGCAGGACTCGGAGGGCTGCACCCACCCGATGCTAGCCACAGCTAGCGCCATGCAAGCGCAGGTCAGGCCGCAAGTTCGTAAGATGCCGCAGACTGTAGCATGATCGCATATACTGGCACCGAGGTCACGGCGTCCGTGTGGCCGGTAAGGGGCTGACCGAGCGGATGGGGACGGGTGCGGTCGGTGATGTCCCAGAGCCGGATTGTGGTGTCCCTGCTGCTGCTGGCCAGGGTGTTGCCGTCCGGGGAAAACGCCACCCACATCACTCCGAGGGTGTGGCCGGCGAGGGGTTGGCCGAGGGGGTGGGGACGGGTGCGGTCGGTGATGTCCCAGAGCCGGATTGTCGTGTCCTTGCTGCTGCTGGCCAGGGTGTTGCCGTCCGGGGAAAACGCCACCGAGGCCACCCAGTCGGTGTGATCCGTCAAGGGTTGGCCCAGCGCCTGGGCGGCGGGAGCCGGCGTTTCCTGGGCGGAGGCGCCCAGTGCGACGGGGTGAGAACTGGGCTCGTTCGGATTCCCACTGCGCGCAGCGACAGGGATAAGGACGGTGCCGGCAACGGCGAGTAGGAGGAGCACCACGCCGGTGGCGAGCCGGTGGCGCGGCGACGAGGCCAGCCGGGGATGCGGCCGTGCGTGGCGCCCACGGCTGGCCACGCTCTCGCTGGCGGGCCCATCCTCCGGACTGCTGTCTGCGGTATGCGAAGGCGACATGTCGTCGGCGGCGGATGATGGTGGCAGTCGGGTGGGTCTCGCCGGGCGTTCAGCGGCGGCGCGCACATCGTCGTCGAGCCGAAGCGACACCCCGGCCGTGGAGATCCACCCCGGGCCGTATGCGGTGGCGGCGGCCTGGGCGAGATCGACGGCGAAAGCGTGCGCGGATGGCGGCCGGTCTGCTGGGACCGGGGAAAGCATGCGTAGAACCACCGTTGCCACCGGCTCGGGTACTCCGATCGGCGGCGGCAGGGTGTGCTGGTCGATGGGGTTTGACCACGGAGGCTGTGTAGCCGCCGCTGGGCCGAACGACCTTGTACCGGCCAACAGCAGATACAGCACCACTCCGAGTGCGTACAGATCTGTGGCCGGCCCCAGCCGGCCCCCCGCGATCTGCTCGGGGGCCATGAACAGCGGTGTTCCGACCACTGAGCTCGCGGTGGCCGCCGACCCGCTTAACAGCTTGGCGATTCCGAAATCGGCTACCTTGAGTAGTCCCGCGGCGTCGAACAGCATGTTGTCGGGCTTGATGTCGCGGTGCAGCACACCCCTGGAATGCGCACACGACAAGGCTCCGGCCACGGCCAGGCCGACCGCACAGGCCCCCGGCTGGCCGATGCTCGCCTGGTGGAGGGTCAGGGTCCCCCCAGCCAGCATCTCCATCACGATCAGGCGCAGGTCGTCGGTCTCGACGTAGTCGTACACCCGGACGATGTGCGGATGATCAAGGCTGGCGAGGATCTGTGCCTCGGCGGCGAAACTGGCGGCCAGCCCGGAACGGTCCCGCGCGGCCAGCACCTTGATCGCGACATCGCGCCCCAGGCGACGGTGCCAGCCGGCGAGCACCAGCCCGAACGCTCCGGCGCCGATCTGATCACCCAGCTCATAGCCCGGTAGTGCCGCAGCCACATGCGCACGATCAACAATCACGATGGGGCCTGCTCCAGGAACGACGTTCACTGACGTCCGTCGCGAAACAACCCATTTCCCCCGACACGATGCGTGAGCCTAACGACAGCTCTGCATGCCCTGGCAGCAGGGCGGGCTGTGATCGAAGAACGTGAGGGATGTACCGTGGGCTCGAGCCGGGCGGGATATCAATCGCGGACCCTGCACGGCTCGGAGGTCCGTCTGACCGGCTCGAACTCTTCCCGCCACTGCGGCCCACCACCGCGGCCGCGGCCACGCTGCCGACCCACCGCCTGGGTGTTTCGCCAGCCTCATGGGTTCCGGTCATGTGCGAGGCGGTCTGTGTGGGCGGAGGTCGCGAGGCGGTCGGCGAGCGCCAGGACGAGGCCGCGGAGGTCATCTGGTCGCTCGATGACGAAGGGCCGGTCGAGTGACGCGAGCACCGGGGGAAGCCAGTCGAGCCGTTCCGCTCGGAGCTCGACCCGCAGCCAGCGCTCGGTTCCGGGATCGGCGTCTCCTGTGGACGGAGGCTCTTCCATGATCGCGACGCTGGCGGGAAGCCGGGCGCGAATCTGTTCGACAGTTCCCTGGATCCGCAGAATCACCTCATGCCGGTACGGAGCATTGGCGAGTCCGGATAGGACGCGCTGCGCCGGATCGAGTCCGTCGGGCGGCTCGAATGACCCCGGCAGGGTCCGTGCGTGCTCGATGCGATCCAGCCGGAAGGTCCGGTCCTCGCCGATCCCGGGATCCGCACCCGTGACATACCACCGGCCGTTGTGGGCGACGAGCCCGTACGGATGCAGGGTGCGTTCGCTGCGCCGTCCGTCGGCGGCGGTGTACCTGATCGAGATCGGCCGATGATGGCGTACCGCGTCGGCGATGGGGAGCACGACGGCGGTCTCCGGGGCGGCCGCCTCGCCAGGCGGGGCCGTGAAGGCGAGGGAGTCGAGCACGGCGTCCAGCCCGCGCGCGAGCCGTTCGGGCAGTACCCGCCGGATCTTGGCCGCCGCCGTCTCGCTCGCGGTGCCGGTCGCCGTCAGCAGGCCCGCTCGGCGGCCGGCGATCAGGCCTAGCAGCACGGCGAGCGCCTCGTCGTCGTTCAGCATGAGCGGAGGCAGGCGGTAGCCGGCGGCGAGCCGGTACCCGCCGTAGCGGCCGCGCACCGACTCGACGGGCACGTCGAGGTCGATCAGGTGCTGCACGTACCGCCGCACGGTGCGCCCGTCGACGCCGAGCCGATCGGCGAGCTCGGCCACGGTCCTGGTGCCACCCGACTGCAGGAGCTCCAGCAGGGTGAGCACGTGAGCGGTCGGTCGGGCCATGGGCAGAACTTAGCCCGAATACCGGACCGATTCTGTCCTGTATCGGTTCTAGCGTGTGCGGCGACGGCTCATCCGAACGAGGAGATCACCATGAGTTTCGTGTCGATCCGCATCATCACCGGTGATGTCGCCCGTCTTGTCGGCTTCTACGAGCGCGCGATCGGCGTGCGGGCGGACTGGTCCAACCAGGATTTCGCTGAGCTCAGGACCACCTGTGCCACGCTCGCGATCGCCAGCACCCGCACCGTCGCGCTGTTCGCGCCGGACGCCGCCCACCCGTCCGACAACCGTTCCGTGATCGTCGAGTTCCTCGTCGACGATGTGGACGGCGTCTACCGGAACCTGACCGACGTCGTCGAGGATGTCGTCAGCGAGCCCACGACTCTGCCCTGGGGTAACCGGTCGTTCCTGTTCCGTGACCCCGACGGCAACCTCGTCAACTTCTTCACCCCGGTGACCCCGGCTGCCATCGAGAAGTTCGGTCAGCCGCGAGCAGCCTCGAGATGACCGCCTTCGCCTCCCGGAGCCCGGCGGCGATCCGTGACCTACCCGCCGCTCCGGCGGACGATCTCTGCCTGCAGCGGTCACAGGTTCGCGCGGAACCACTCGCTGACCACGCGGTCGACGACTTTGGCCAGCGGGATCTGCGGCGCCGGTTCGATGCCGGGCTGTTCGGCGAGTGGGTGGTCCAGGCCGGCGATCGTGCTCAGGCGGACCCGCGCCGGGTCCTGGTACTCGGCCTGGAGCGCGGCCACCAGCTCGCCGGCGTCGGCGCGGCTGATCGGGTAGTCGAGCTCGCCGCTGACCACGAGTACCGCTGGTGCCGGCCGGCGGCCGCTGATCAGCCCGGCATGGGCCACGAAATCCAGGTGATCGGCCGCGGCGTGCGCCCGCTCGTCCCATTCGTAGGACGTGCCCGCCGCCGCGGTGAAGATGTCGACCACGGTCCGCGCCCGGATGGCCGGGTTCACCAGCGCCACCGCCGACACCTGGACCGGCACCCGGGCCACCACGTTGAGCGCGACCGTCCCCCCGAGCGACGCGCCGACGATCCCGATCGGCCCGCCGCTGAGGGGGAGCTCGTCCTCCAGCGCGTCGAGCGCCGGTAGGAACTCCTCGGTGGCCTGCCGGACCACCGGATCGACGTACCGCAGCACGGGATCGGCCAGCGCGGCCTCGTACGCTCCCTCCACTGGACGTCGGCCGACCAGTGGCATCCCGAGATGCACCCGCCAGGCGGGGACGTCGGCCAGTGGGAGCGCGGCGGCGAACGCGCTGTCCGAACGGGGCGCGTCCATCATGTGCCAGGTCACCACCAGCGGTGCCGGGACGTCGGCGCCGCCGGCTGGCGGTAGTGCCGTGAACGGAACGCCGGCCGCGTATCCAGTGATCGGTCCGCTGTTCCTGCCGGTGCTGGTCTCGGTCATGGTGGCGAACCTAGAGCGAGGGGTGAGTCAGGGGGAGGGCACTCTGCCGGCAGCAGACAGGTCATCGTCACGGCCCGCCGTAGCCGTTCGTCCGGTGGCCGCCCGTTCGGGTCGGGGCACACCCGACGGGTACCACGTTGGACGTGAGCTTCGTGCGGGTCCGTTCGCGGGCAGCGATGGTGGTCCCGCTTGTCATCATCGTGGCGGTCTGCGTGGTCGACGCCGTCGGGGGACCCGACTTCGTCATCATCGCGCTCGTGGTCATGGCTCCGCTGTTGGCTGCCAGCACGGTCGGTCCACGACTGACCGGTGTCTACGCGCTCGCCGCGCTCGCCGGGGCTGGCGCGGTGGAGCTCTCCAACCAGGTCGTGGAACCGGATGCGGGAGGGGGCCAGATCGCGCGGGTGATCCGGCTCGCCGGCATCGCCCTCGGCGGCGGGATAGCCGTGGCCGCGAGCCGGGCCCGCCAGGCTCGGGAGCGCCGGCTGACCGCGCTGGTGCGGGTGGCCGAGGTCGCGCAGCGTGCCATTTTGAGCCCGGTCCCGGCGGTCGTCGACGGCCTGCGGTTCACCGCCCTGTACCGGAGCGCGGCCACGGAGGCCAGCGTCGGCGGAGACCTCTACGAGGTGGTGGACACCCCGTGGGGCGTGCGGCTGCTGGTGGGGGACGTCCGGGGCAAGGGGCTGGAGGCGGTTCGGCTCGCCAGCCGTGTCCTGGGCTGCTTCCGGGCGCTGGCGGGACGGCTCGAGGACCCGGCGGATCTGGTCGCGGCGCTCGACAGCGAGGTCGCCGCCTTCGGGAGTGAGGAGAACGAGGATTTCGTCACCGCGGTCGTCGCCCAGATCGACCGCGCCGGGCGGATGTCGCTGCTCAACGCCGGCCACCCCGACCCGCTGCGGGTCCGGGGCGGCGTCGTGGAGCCACTCGGTGTCGCCGACCGGCAGCCACCGCTCGGTCTCGGTGCCGCGCCGGCCGCGGCCCACTACCTTGTCGCCCGGTCTGACCGGATGCTCTTCTACACCGACGGCCTGGCCGAAGCCCGCAACCGCGGTACCCGGGAGTTCTTCCCGCTTCTCCCGGCCGTGTCGGACGCGTTCGCCGCCGCGGAGCTGCCTGAGGCGAACGCACACCTGGTCAGCGCGCTCGTCTGCTGGACCGGCGGCTCGCTCGGCGACGACGTCGCGCTCGTCGCTGTGGAGCGCCCCGAGCCGGGGGCCGAGCAGGCCCTACCGGCCAGCGGCGAGTCGGCCGCGGCCACATCGACAGGGCCGGGGGAGTTCAGGACCGGGTAGTGGGCGTGGCCAGGATCGGGCGGATGGACGTCGCTGGGCGCTTGAGCAGGTTCTCAAGCTCCGGTCCGGTGGTGGCGAACTCTCCTGGAGGTACAGATTCTTCCGCGGGGCGAGCATCGGATCAGCGCCTGGTGCGTCTATGTAGCGTGAAACAGACAACTACGCTGGCGGCGGGTGAGCCTCCCGGGGTCGCCGCCGTCTTCGCGGCGCACGGGGCGGGGCTGTTCCGCCTGGCGGTGCTGCTCGTCGGCGATCGGGCGACCGCCGAGGACATCGTCCAGGACGCCTTCGTCGGCCTGCAGCGACGATGGCCTGACCTGCGCGACCCGGGGCGTGCACCCGCCTACGTCCGTACCGCCGTCGTCAACGGTGCGAACTCGGCCCTTCGCCGCCGGGCCCTGACCCGGCGCCTGCACGCGTCGCACCCTCCGCCGATCTGGTCGGCCGAATCGGCCGAGTACGCGGCGATTGTCGGCGAGGACCGCCTTGAGGTGATGCGGGCACTGGCCCGGCTGCCCCCGCGGCGCCGTGCAGTCCTCGTCCTTCGCTATTACCTCGATCTCACGGACGACGAGATTGCCGATGTTCTGGGCATCAGCCCGTCCAGTGTCCGTTCCACCGCGAGCAGGGGCCTGCGGACGCTGAGTCGTGTGTTCGGGCAGGAGGAAGCATGAGCACCACTGAGGATCGGCTCCGCGATGCCCTCGCCGCGACGGCGCTCGCCGCGGGGCCGGTCCCGGAGCTGGTCATGGGCCTTGCCGCGGGCCTGGCCCCCACCGCGCACCGCCGCCGACGGCGATACGCCGCCGTCCCTCGCATGGCGTTTCCGGTCGCCGCGGCGACACTTGTGCTGATCGTTGTCGGGGTGATCGTAATGGTGCTGCGTCATGACGTACGCGATCCGGCGATGCTGGCAGCCCCCCCGTCCAGGCCGCACTTCGTCGTCAGTATCACGGGCGGCGGATCCCTCGAGGTCTTCGAACAGGATTCGCCGACCGGGACACGGCGCCTGAGCGTGCCGAACCCGCCGGGAGTCGTCTTCCACGGTCTCAACCCGACGGAGGACCACCGCGTCTTCTTCATCAGCGGCAGCGACACGCGTGGGGGTGCCGAGGTCGGAAGTATGGAGGGCGTGGTGGCGTATCTGCTCACCATCGATCGCTCCGGGCGGACTGCCGCCCTCACCGAGATCCGGAACCTCGGCGGCGTCGGGGAGGACTTCACCTCGGCGTCCCCGGACGGCACCCGACTGGTCCGCGGGAGGCTTCCCACCGGTCCCGACCTCGACGGTTCGGCGCAGTCCTCGCCCTACCGCATCGAGATCGTCACTCCTGGCACCTCGGAGACGAAGACCTTCACACTCGCCCGCAACGGTCCGGGCACCAGCTATTCCTATGGTGGTGCCGGGTCCTCCTTCAGCTGGGACGCCACCGGTCGGTACCTTGCCTTCTTTCTCTCCGGAACACGAGCGGACGACGGCATCCGCATTCTCGACACCGAGGCCGACGGGGGCGATCTGATCGCCAACTCCCGGCTGATTACTGGAACGGCGCGACTCTCGACTCCGACGGCGCAGACCCGGACCGGCACGCCGGTGCTCAGCGCCGACGCCAGGCACGTGTACGTCATCGCCTCGGAACAGGCCGCGGACGGGAGCGGGGTGTCCCGGGTGGTGGAACTCGACGCCCGTGACGGCCGGCAGACCCGGGTTCTGCTCGAGCAGCGCAACACCGACCCCGCTCACTCCCTCGGCCAGATGGCGGTCGACCTGGTCGACGGTGATCTGCGCCTGCGTGACAGCCACGACTGGCGCTACAGCATCGACGTCTCGACCGGTGCCGTGGCGAAGCTCCCCCCGTGGCATGGAGAACTACTGTCCATGGCCTGGTGACGTGACCTTCTTCGTCCGCCGGCGGAGCACGGTGAACTCGGCGTCGGCGTCGGCGGGGGCGGGGACGCGGCGCCGTCCTGTGGTGGTCGGTCTCACCGTCAGCCCGGCCTGGTGTACCTGGTCGATCAGGCAGCCGAGGTCGCCGGTGCCCGGTTGCGGCGCGGTCGCCGCGGGGGGAACGGGTCGAGCCACGAGTTGTCACGGGGAGAAGCCCGGGGCGTGACGGGGTGGCGCCATCAGCGGATCGCCACCTGTGCCAGGGTGTGTGCCCATGGCATCGGGGGACTGCGACAACGGGGGCGCGGTGGCGAATGTCGCCGGGACGGACTTCTTCGTCTCGTACGCCACCGCCGACGAGGCGTGGGCGGAGTGGATCGCCTGGAACCTCGAGGAGGCCGGGTACAGCACCCGCGTCCAGGTCTGGGATTTCGCTGTCGGATCTCATTTCGTTCACGAAATGCACCGGGCGGCAGGAGGCGCGGCCAGGACGGTCGCTGTGCTCTCCGCCGAGTATCTCGCTTCGGCCTACGCCGAGGCCGAATGGGCGGCGGCCTGGGCGCGTGACCCGATCGGCATCCATCGCCGGCTGCTTGTTCTCCGGGTCGGCGAGTGCGAACAACCCGGCCTGCTGCGACAGGTCGTCGGGACGGACCTGTTCAACGTCGACGAGAACACCGCCCGGGAGCGCGTGCTGGCGGCGGCCCGCGGACAGCGGCACAAGCCGAAGTCACCACCGACCTTCCCCGGCAGGCCCGCCACGGCGACGGCGTCCGCGAGTACGCCCACACCGGCACGGCGGTCGCCTCCGGCGCGGCCGAAGTTTCCCGGAGGCCGGGTACGGCGCGGGCCGTGGTCGGTCCCACGGGTGCTGATCGCGCTGGTGCTGCTCGCGGCTCTCACCGGAGGTGGGATCGTGGGCATCGGAGCCCTCAAGGACCGGCCAGGCGGTTCCGGGCCGTCACCGTATGCCGACACCGGCTGTAAGGACGTACAGGTGCTGGGTGGCCTGGCCGGTTCGCCCTACAGCCTGTACGCCCAGACGCTCGCCGACCTCATCAACGATCGCGCACTCAACGGCGGCAACCATTGGTCGGCCACCGCTGATCTGAGCACGTCAGGGACCTCCGCCAGCCTGCGCACCCTCGCCGCGGACCCGAAGTGCACCCTCAGCCTCGCCCAGCTCAACGTCCCGGTGGACGCGGAACGCGGGCTGGGGGATTTCCGTCCGGAGAACGGCGGTCCCATCGCCGGTCTCCGCTACGTCGGGCAGGTCTACTACGACATCGTGCACCTCATCGTGCCGCCCGACTCGCCCATCCGTGGACTCGTCGACCTGTGCGGGAAGTGGGTTCTCGCTGGACGGGACAGCTCGGGCACCAACCAGATCAGCACTGTGCTCATCCGGTACGTGCAGGACACCTGGAACTGCAAGGTGCACAGCAGCCCCGACGAGGGGCTCAAGACGGCGCTGCCACGACTGGATCCATCCTCGACGGCCCCGGTGAACGCCGTCTTCTGGGCAGCTGGTGCCCCGACGAAGCTGATCAGCGACTACCTCGCAAAGGGGCACATGATCAGGCTCGTCCCGCTGAACGACGGTCGCGTCGCCGTCGCCAAGGAATGGTCCACCGTCTACCCGGACGTGAGTCAGCCATTCGTGGCACTGCCGCTCGGCCCGGAATATCCGGGGGTGGCCAAAGTCGACACCTTCGGAACGCCGAACGGCGTGGTCGCGATGAAGTCGACGGACCGGCCGCTCGTCGCCTTTGTCGCGCGGATGCTCCAGGAGCGGAGGAAGGACTTCGAGCACGACCTGTGGCCGGCGCACCCACCGGGTTGGTTTCCCACCCCGTGGTCGTTCGCCGATTCCGGTCTGTGTCAGGCGGTCCCGCTGCACGACGCGGCCTACAAGGCGTACCTCCAGGCCCCGGACGGGCAGGCGCCATCCGGCTGCCGGGTCGGCTGACGGGACATCCGACGGATCGTGGGCGCCTGGCGCCGGATCCATGGCTTCCCTCCCGAGCCCCGGCACCGCGAGCGTCGTATGGATACTCGGGCCGATGACCGCAGCACCTCTCCAGGCAGTGATCTTCGATCTTGACGGCACTCTGTTCGACCACGACAGCTCGGCGCGCGCCGCGCTGCGCCAGTGGCTCCCGCGGCTCGGCGTCGCCGTCACGGACGACCTGGTGAACTCCTGGTTCGCGGCCGAGTACCGGCACTTCACCGCGTGGCAGAACGGGCTGGTCACCTTCGTCGGGCAGCGGCGCGGACGGCTCCGTGAGTTCCTGCCGCAGCTCGGTCACCCGGTCGGCACCGACGACGACCTCGACCGGCTCTTCGCCGACTACCTGACCTGCTACGCGACGACCTGGGCCAGGTTCGGCGACGTCGACGCGGCACTGGCCGCGGTCTCCCGGGCCGGCCTCGCGACGGCCGTGCTCACCAACGGTGTCGACCGCCAGCAGCTCGCGAAGGTCCGGGCGATCGGTCTCGCCGGGCGGGTCGGCCCGGTGTTCACCGCCGAGGCCCTCGGCGCGGCGAAGCCGCATCCGTCGACCTATCTGGCGGTCTGCGAGCGCCTCGGCGCCGCGGCCGGGTCGGTGCTGCATGTCGGCGACCGGCACGACCTCGATGTGCTGGCAGCCCGGGCGGCCGGGCTGCGCGCCGTCCACCTCGACCGGACCGGCCTCGGCCCGCACGACGAGCCGGACCGCATCACATCCCTCGACCAGATCGCCCGATACCTGCATAGGTTTGGCGGGTGACGTTCCCTCTGCGCGGGGTCCGCGTTCTCGACCTCGCCCGGCACTATCCCGGCGGGTACTGCACCCTGCTGCTGGCCGACCTCGGTGCCGAGGTGGTCAAGGTCGAGGCCCCTGGCGCCGGCGATCCGCTCCGTGGGCCGGCCGGGACGTCCCCCGCTCACATCGGCCTCAACCGGGGCAAGCGCTCCATCACCCTTGACACGCGGCGGCCGGCGGGGCTCGACGTGCTCCGCCGGCTCGTGGCCGGGGCGGACGCCGTCGTCGACAGCTCCCGCCCGGGTGCCCTGGAGGAGGCGGGCTTCGGGTATCCGCAGGCGGCAGCCGTCAACCCGCGGCTGGTGTGGGCGGCGCTGTCCGCCTTCGGTGCTGACGGCCCCTACGCCGGACGGGCCGGCCACGAGGTCACCTTTCTCGGTCAGTCCGGCGTGCTGGCCGCGATGGCCGAGCAGCTCCCGTGGATGCCCCAGACGGCGATCGCCGCGCCCATGGCCGGTGCCGTCGCGGCGATGGCCGTGGCCGCCGCGCTCGCCGGCGCTGCCCGAACCGGAACCGGCTGCTTCGTCGACGCCTCGATCACGGATGCCTCGACGTGGCTGTTGTCCGGCATGCCGGCCCAGTTCACCGCCGGTGCGCCCAAGTTGGGATGGGCTGCGGGCCGCCGGCTCTACCGATGCGCCGACGACCGGTGGGTGAGCGTCTCGGCAGCCGAGTCCCGGACCTGGCGTGCGCTCTGCCGTGTCCTCGACGCCGACGATCTGGCGGACCGGCTCACGGCCCCCGTCGAGGAGCAGACGGCGATGGCCGAGCGCTTCGAGAAAGTCTTCGTCACCCGGCCGGCGGCGCAGTGGATGGAGTCGGACCCCGCCGCGACGATCGGCGCGGTGAACGAGGGCCCGGATCTGCTGACCGATCCGCACGCCTCGGCACGCGGAGCCCTCGTGGACGTCATGGGCACGCTGGTGCCAGCGACGCCGGTCCGGCTCCGGGACGCCGAGGGACGACGGTCGTCAACGCCCACCACCGGACCGCCGGCGCTCGGCGCGGACACCGACGAGATCCTCCTCGCCGCCGGCGTCCCCGACGGCGAGCTCGCCCGACTGCGGGCCGACGGCATCATCTGAGCTGGCCCTGTTGGTTGACTGCGCGGGCATGGCGAGTCAGGGTGAAACTAGTTACTGAAACTAGTTTCAAGGGCGCGTGACGCGGCGAGAGCCGACGGCCCGGAGGGAAAGGACCGGCATGGCTGAGAACGTGGTCGTCATCGGTGCCGGTGCCTACGGCGCGGCGGTCGCCGCCTCACTGGCGCGCCGCGGTGCCCGGGTCGTCATCGTGGAGGCCGGCACCCCCGCGGGCGGCACCTCCGGTGCGACGTTCGCCTGGATCAACGCCTCCAGCAAGCAGTCACACCCGTACCACGCTTTCGGGGTCGCGGCGATGGACGCCCACCGCAGGCTGGCGGCCGAGACGCCCGCCGGCGACTGGTACCACGAGTCCGGCAACCTGCAGTGGGAGACCGCCGATGACGAGCACGAGGTGCTGCGCCGGAAGGTCGCCACCGTCGTCGCCTACGGGTACGAGGTGCGCTGGCTCAGCCGGGCCGAGGCGCTGAAGCTCGAACCGGACGTGGATCCCGCCGCGCTTCCGGCGGACGAGATCGCCTACTTCCCGCGGGAGGGGTGGGTCGAGCCGGCCCGCCTGGTCGGCCACCTGCTCTCGAAGGCGGTGTCCCGGGGCGCCGAGCTGGTGACCGACGACCCGGTAGTCAGCCTGCGGATCGCCGCTGGGCTGGTACGTGCCGTGGGCCTCGCCTCGGGTCGCTCGATCTCCGCGGGCGCGGTCGTGAACTGCGCGGGGCCGCGCGCCGGCGCGATCGCCGGGCTCGCCGGCCTGGATCTGCCGATGCGCAACACCCACGGCGTGCTCGTCCACACCTCCCCGGTCACCGTCTCGGCATCCCGCGTCATCCACGCGCCGGACGTCCACCTGCGACCGGACGGGGGCGGACGGCTGCTGCTGCACACCCAGGCGATCGACAGCGCGGTGCGTATTTCCGGCAACGGTGAAATGAGCGCGGACGGATCGGCGGTCGAGACGATCCTCGAGGCGAGCCGGGTGCTCTACCCGGGAATCCGGGCGGCGACGGTGGAGAAGGTCCGGATCGGTGAACGGCCCATTCCCGGGGACGGCCTACCCGTGCTGGGGCGGGCGGCCGAGCTGCCCAACTTCCATTTCGCCGTCTCGCACAGCGGTGTGACCCTGAGCGTGCACGCCGGTGACCTGGTCGCGGCGGAGGTGACGGGGGAGGACCGCGGCGACGAGCTCGCCGCCTTCCGGTTCGAGCGGTTCCACCCGGTGGGGGCCCGGTGAGGGGCGGATGACGCGCACGGTCGTCCTGAACGGAGGTGACCTCGTCGACGGCCGGGGAGGGGAACCGCAGCGCGACGTCGACATCATCGTCGTGGGCGACACCGTCCGCGAGATCACCCCCACCCGGTCCGCCGAGGCGTACGTCGCCGTTGACGAGATCGTCGACTGCGCCGGAAGGCTGGTGCTTCCGGGCCTCGTCAACAACCACACCCACGGCACCGCGTTCGGGCCGCTGTTCCCCAGCGGGCAGGTGGGCCTGCCGCGCGAGCAGGTGCTGGCCAACCTCGACCGGCACCTGCTGGAGGGGACGACGACGGTGCTCTGCGTGGACGGCTTCGTCACCGCGGCGGATCTCGCCGGCACGGACGAGGCACATCCGGTCAACGTCCGGCTCGCCTCCTGCAACACCCCGGCCTGCCTGGCGGCGGCGACCATCGTGGACGGCGGCGGTCTCACCGAGGCGAACCGGAGGTTCACCGCGGGGCAGGCAGTCGACGCCGGCGCGGTGGCCCTCGGCGAGATCGGGGCCGGGCACACCCTCGGCGGGGGAGGGGCGTGTTACCGGTACATCCCGGTTGAGATCGAGCGGCGCAGCGGCGTGACGATCACGCCGCGGCAGGCCAGCGGGCTGCGGGACGCGGTGCTGGGCCGGCACATCTCGGCGTCCGCGTTCGACCGGGACGGCGTCGATCGGGCGCTCGCGGACGCGGGGCTGGCGGGCCGACTGTCGGCCGAGGAGGCGCGTGAGATCGTCTCGGCCGTCGTGCTGCCGGCCTTCGACGTCGCGCTGCGCGGGCTCACGGAGGCGGCCGACCAGGCCCGTGAGGCAGGCGTCCCGGTGGTGGTGCACAATGCGGCCGCGTCGATGACCCAGGTCGCCGCCATCGCGAGGACCGACGTCCCACTGGTCGCGGGGCACTCGAACCACTCGAGCTTCGGGCTGCGCGAGGCCCTCGACCACGCCGAGCGGCTCAAGGAGCTCGGCGCTGTCGTGGACGTCTCCACCCTCGACACGTTCGGTGCGCGGCGGCTGACGGCCGGCCCCGAGCTGCTCTACGCGATGTTCTCCGCGGGGCTGGTCGACACGATCTCGACCGACTACGCGGGCGGCCACCACGACCCGGTCCTGCTCGCGATCGACCGGGCCGTCCGGGCGGGCGTGGTGACCCTCCCGGCCGCGGTCGCGATGGCGACCGCCAACGCCGCGGACGCCATCCCCGGTCTGGCGCCACGCCGTGGCCGTGTCGTCCCCGGGGCGATCGCCGACCTGGTGGTGACAGACCCCGCGGAGCTCCGCGACGTGGGTACTGTCATGGTCGGCGGCAGGTTCGCCGTTCGCGACGGCCGGTGCGTCGCCCGCTGACGGGCCGCCCTCCTGACCGGGCATCCGACGGCCGCCTACCGACTGGACGGCCGCCGGGACGTCAGCCCGCAGGGCACCCGACCGGAGCGTCGGCCGACCAGGCGGCCTGACCGGGCACCGCCGGAACCGTTCGGAGGGACGCGCAGCGACCATGGCGAAGCGAGTCACCATCGGTGACGTCGCTGCGCACGCCGGCGTCTCCACGGCGACGGTCTCCCGCGTGCTCAACGGGGGCGCCGTCACCGAGGCGACCGCGACCCGGGTGCGGGAGGCGGTAACCGCGCTGGAGTACAGCCCCAACGCGCTCACCAGAAGTATCTTCGCCGGTCGCTCCAGCACGATCGGTGTTGTCATCCGTGACCTGAGCAGCCCCTTCTACCTCGACCTGATCCGTGGCATCGACGACGTGGCCGCCGCCAACGACAGCCTCGTCATGCTCGCCAACACGTTCCGCCAGGCCGACCATGAAATCGCGCTCGTCAGGATGATGGACGAGCACCGGGTGCGCGGCCTGATCGTGACCGCCGGCGAGCAGACCGACAGCCGCACCCGCCGCCTGGCCGAGACCGGCACGCCGTGCGTGATCGTCGCGCGTACCGTGCGGGACCCTCCGCCCGACCTGCACGCCGTCAGCCTCGACAACGTCGGGGCCGGTCGTCTGATGGCCAGGCATCTGGCCGGGTGCGGGCGGTCGTCCGTCGGGGTCGTCACCTCCGGGAGCCGCCCGTCCCAGCTCGAGCGCACGGCGGGGCTGCGGCAGGCGCTCATCGAGCTCGGACGTCCGCTGCCCGCGGACGCGGTGGCCGTCGCCGAGACGGCGGAAGAGGCCGACCATGCTGTCGGCGCGCTCCTCGCGCGCGCGCATGCTCGCGGAACGCCGTTGGACGCGGTCGCCTGCGCCACGGGCCGCCTGACCGTCGCCGCGTACTCGGCGCTCACGGCTCGCGGCCTCGCCATTCCCGACGACATCGCGTTCGTGACGATGGACGACTTTCCCTGGGCCACCGCGCTCGGGATCACCGTGATCACCCAGCCCTCGTACGAGATGGGCCGGCGGGCAGCCGAGCTCGTCGTCGAACGTCCCGGTGAAGCGGTCAGCATCGTCTTCGAGCCGACGCTGGTCGCCCGCGGCTCCGCCGGCGAGAGAAACAGTCCGTGACCTGAGCAGCAGCGGTCAGTGTTCCGGGACGCCTCGGTCAGGGCAGCCGGGCGGGCTCGTCACGAGCCGGTGGGGTCCAGGCTGCCCGCGCCGTCGTGCGCCTCCCGGGCTTCGAGCAGTTCGTCCCAGTGCTCCTCCGCCCAGGCGCAGGCGATGGCCATCGGCTCCAGGATGCTGCGGCCCAGGGGGGTCAGCTCGTATTCCACCCGCGGGCTCGGCCCGGCGTACACGGTGCGCCTGACCAGACCGTCCCGCTCGAGGGAGCGCAGCGACGCGGTGAGCACCTTGGGAGAGACCCGGCGCAGCGGAACCCGCAGCTCGGAGAAACGGCGCGGGCCGTGCTCGAGGCACCGGATGACGAGCGCCGCCCACTTGTCGCCGAACCGGATCGGGTTGAGCGAGGACGGGCACAGCTCGTCGAACATGTCGGAGGGCAGCGGTTCCCTCATGGCGGCATGGTAGCCGCTATCCGGGAGGTAACCGCTGTCCCCCATAGCGTCCGGGCACTGGCCGGGCGTGAGGGCTCCGGCTCCGGTGAGAGGCGGTCCCACATGAACATCGTGATCTTCGGCGCCGGGGGTCGGGCCGGCCGGGAGGCCGTCGCCGAGGCGTGCCGGCGCGGTCACCAGGTCACCGCCGTGGTGCGCGACCCGGCACGTCACCAGATCCCGTCCGACGTGCGGGTAGTGCAGGGCGACGTCGTCGATGTGGCGAGTGTCGAGGAGGCGGCGGCCGGGCACGACGCCGCCATCAGCGCCGCCGTCGACCTGGCGGTGCCGTCCCACGATTTCTTCACCGCGTCGGCCCGTGCGCTGAGCACCGGGCTGCCGACGGCCGGGGTGCGCCGCCTGGTGCTGGTCGGCCTCGCCTCGATCATGGCCGGGGCGTCCGGTGTCCCGTTGATGGACGAGCCCGCCTTCCCGGCCGAGTACCGTCCCTTCGCCCTCGGCCATGCGGCGGGTCTCGACGAGCTCCGGGGCCGCGATCTCGACTGGGTGTACGTCGCACCCGCCGGCGACTTCGATCACGACGGAACGCGCACCGGCCGCTACCGCGTCGCCGGGCACGCGGACTGGGCGAGCCGGATCACCTACGCCGACTTCGCGATCGCGCTGCTCGACGAGATCGGGACACCGGGCCACCACCGCGCGGCGCTCATCGTCCGGGAGGCGTGACCCCGCGCCCGGCTACCTGGGGGCCGCGGCCTCGAGGTCGTCGACGCTGCCGGCCATGATGGTGCGGATGTGCCGGGTGATGTGCTCGATCGGCCAGTCCCACCAGGCCAGCGCCAGCAGGCGGGCGACGTCCGCCTCGCTGTGGCGCAGGCGGAGGAGCCGCGCCGGGTCGCCCCCGACCACGCCGTAGTCGGGGACGTCGTCCACGACGACCGAGCCGGACCCGATGATCGCGCCGTGGCCGATGCGGACGCCGGGCATCACCATGGCGCGGTACCCGAACCAGACGTCGTTGCCGACCACGGTGTCACCGCGGCCGGGCAGGCCGGTGATGAGGTCGAAGTGCTCGGCCCAGGAACCGCCCATGATCGGGAAGGGGAAGGTCGACGGGCCGTCCATGCGGTGGTTCGCGCCGTTCATGATGAAGCGCACGCCCGCGCCCAGCGCGCAGAACCGGCCGATGACCAGTTTCTCCGGCCCGTAGTGGTACAGCACGTTGCGGGTCTCGAAGGCGGTCGGGTCGTCGGGGTCGTCGTAGTAGGAGAACTCCCCGACCTCGATCAGCGGCGAGGTGCACAGCGGCTTCAGCAACACCACCCGCGGCTGCCCGGGGACCGGGTGCACCACGGTCGGATCGGCGGGCACGTCCGCCATCACGAACCACCTCCCATCAGGCCACGACAAGACCCAATCACGGCGGCGCACCGCCGGGCCGGAGTCAGCCGGCAAGCTCAGTGACCGGACATGCCGCCGTCCACCGCGAGCGTCGTTCCCGTGATGTAGGAAGCTCCCGGGCCGGCCAGGAAGACCACCGCCGCGTCCAGCTCGTGCTGCTCGCCGAGCCGGCGCAGCGGGCTGGTGTTGCCGATGAACGTCATCAGCTTGTCTGGTGGGATCTGTGCCGTCATCTCGGAGGCGAAGTATCCCGGGGCGATGGCGTTCACCCGGATCCCCCGGCGGCCCGACCACTGCTGCGCCAGGTCCCGGGTCAGCCCGATCAGCCCGGCCTTGCTGGCGGCGTAGGCGGCCTGCGGTGCGTAGGACTTGATGAGCCCGAGAACACTGGCGATGTTGATGATGCTCGAGCCCGGCTCCATCACCCGGGCGCACGCCTGCGCCGCCCAGTAGGCGCCGTTGAGATTGACATCGATGACCCGCCGGAACTCCTCCGGCCGCTCGTGGAGGGCGGGTACCGCGGTGCCGACTCCGGCGTTGTTGACCAGGATGTCGATCCGGCCGAACTCGGCGACCGCCGCCTCGACGAGGGCGGTGCACTGCTCCGGGTCACTGACGTCGGTGGTGACCGTGAGCGCCCGCCGTCCCGTCCCGCGGACGTCCCGCACGACCTCCTCGAGGCGGTCGGCGCGGCGGGCGGCGAGCACGACGTCCGCGCCGGCCTGGCCGAGCGCGCGCGCGAAGCCGACGCCGAGCCCCGAGCTGGCGCCGGTGACGACGGCGACCCTGCCGTCCAGCCGGAACAGGTCCAGCACGTTGGTCATGGTGTCTCCAGGGTCACGGTCTCTCCCAGGTCAAGGTGTCTCCAGGTTTCCGCTCAGGGCGCGCAGCCCGGCCGCGGCGAGTGGCGCCGTCGCCTCGCCGACGGAGTCGAACCCGGCGCCGCGGGTCACGCCCTGCCTGAACCGGTAGTGGATGCCCTCCGCGATCACCGCCACCTTGAAGTAGCCGAGCGCGAGGTAGAACGGGAAGTTGCTCAGGTCCCGGCCGGTGATCTCGGCGTAGCGGCCGGTCAGCTCGCTCGCGGCCGGCAGGCGCGGGCTGGTGGACGCCGCCGAGCCGCCCAGCACCGGCGCGAACGCCGGATCGGAGTAGGCGATGTGCACGCCCAGGTCGGCGATCGGGTCGCCCAGGGTCGCCATCTCCCAGTCCACCACCGCGCGTACCGTCGCCGGGTCGTCCGGCGCCACGATGACGTTGTCGATCCGGAAGTCGCCGTGCACGATCGACGCGCCGCTCTCCACCGGGTGCGCCTCGGCGAGCCTGGCGTACAGGGCGTCGACATCGGGCAGGGCGCGGGTGCGGATCCGCTGCCACTGGTCGTTCCACCGCCGTACCTGGCGGCCGAGATAGCCCTGCGGGCGGCCGAAGGCGCCCAGCCCGACCCCGTCCGGGTCGATGGAGTGCAGCCGCGCCAGCACGTCGATCAGGGCGTGGGCGCAGCGGTCGATGTCGGCCTGGGGGAGCGCGTGCAGCTCCTCCTCGGTGCGGATGACCGGGCCGGGAACGTACTCGACCACGGAGAACGGCACGCCCAGCGGGTCGCCCTCGCTGTGGGCGACCGCGCGGGGGACGGGGACCACGCTGTCGGACAGGGCCGACACCACGCGGTGCTCGCGGAGCACGTCGTGGGCCGACGGGGTGAGCCCACCCAGCGGCGGCCGCCGCAGCACCCAGCGGGTCGTCCCGTCGGTGAGCAGGTACGTGAGGTTCGAGCGGCCGCCCGACAGCCGCTCGGCCGTCAGCTCGCCGCGGAAACCGGGGATCCGCTCGGCGAAGAACCGGTCCAGCGCCGGCAGGTCCAGCCCCTCGACGGCGGTTCTCGTCGGGCGCGTCACCGGGCGGCCGTGGCAGCGGTCGCGGCGTGCTGCCTGATCGCGCGGCGCGCGATCGCCCAGCGATGGGTCTCGGACGGGCCGTCGTAGATCCGGAACGGGCGCACCTCGCGCAGGAACCGGCTCAGCGGGACGTCCCCGGACACCCCGAGCGCACCGCAGATCTGCAGGGACCGGTCCACCACCCGCCACACCGCCTCGGCGCAGAACGTCTTGCCGATCGACGTGGCCTGTGCGGCCGAACGGCCCTGGTCGAGCTCCCAGCAGGCCCGCAGGATGAGGCCCCGGGAGGCGGCGATGTCGATCTCGTTGTCGGCGATCATCTGCTGGACCATGCCCAGCTCGCCCAGCCGCGAGCCGAACAGCTCACGCTCGTCGGCACGCCGGATAGCGATGTCGTTGGCGTGCCGGGCGATGCCCAGCCAGCGCATGCAGTGCGTCATCCGGGCCGGGCCGAGCCTGACCTGCGCATTGCGGAAGCCCGCGTCGACCTGGCCGAGCACGGCGTCGTCGGGCACCTCGCAGTCCTCGAAGAGCAGCTCGACGTGGCCACCGAACAGGCTCTGGTCGAGCGTCTCGATGTGCCGCACCGTCTTCATACCGGGGTTGTCCGCGTCGACCAGGAACATCGTCGCGCCGCCCGCGTCCCCGGGGCTGCCCGAGGTGCGGGCCATGCAGATCGTGACCGCCGCCCCGTCGCCGCCCGTGGTGAACCACTTGCGCCCGTTGATCCGCCAGCCCCCGTCGACCCGCTCGGCACGGGTGGCCAGCGCGCTGGGGTCCGACCCGGCGCCGGGGGCGGGCTCTGTCATCGCGAAGCAGGACCGGATCTCGCCGGCGGCGAGGGGGCGCAGGTAGCGCTCCTTCTGCGGGCCGGAGGCGACGGCCTCCAACAGGTGCATGTTGCCTTCGTCGGGGGCGGCGATGTTCAGCGCGAGCGGGCCGAGCAGCGCGTACCCGGCCTCCTCGAACACGGCGGCCCGACCGCGCATGTCCAGCCCGTGGCCGCCGTACCCGGTGCTGACGTGCGGGGCGAACACGCCCGCCTTCCGTGCGGCGTCCTGCAGCTCGCGCCGCACCGCCTCGGAGGGGACCGGGTCCCGATGCCGCTCCTCGACCGGAAGCACCACGTCACGGACGAACCGCGCGGTGCGCTCGGCGAGGTCGGCGACCGCCGGCTCGGGCGCGAGGTCAACCACCATCGGATCTCCTGGCTGCCGCAGGGGCTAATGACTATTAGCCAGATGCTAGACACGGCTTTGCGCTGGCCGCAAGTGATCCTGACTATGATGCGAGGTGACGGTGGCCAGGCTCGGCTATCACCTGTTAGCGATCGGGGAGGGACGTGGCGGGAAAGAGCGTGGCGGGAAAGGACGTGGTCCGGCCCAGTTCGGCGCGGTCCGCGCAGATCCGCGCCGCCGCGCTCGACCTGTTCACGCGCTCCGGCTACGAGGCCACCACGATGGCCGACCTCGGTGCCGCCGTGGGCATGCGCGGGCCCAGCCTGTACAAGCACGTCGCGTCCAAGCAGGACGTCCTCGAGCAGATCATGACCGGCACCATGGAGGCGCTCCTGGCCGCGCACCGGGCGGCCGTCGCGACCACGGCGGACCCGGTGGAACGGCTGCGGCGTGCCACGGAGGCGCATGTCCGGTACCACGCGCGGCACCGGCTGGAGGCGTTTGTCGGGAACCGCGAGATCCGCAGCCTCACCCAGCCCAACCGCGAGCGTGTGCTGGGCCTGCGCGCGGAGTACGAGCGGTGCTTCCGGGACCTCATCGAGGCCGGCCTGCGGGCGGGGCGGTTCCAGGTGGAGTCCGCGAGGCTGGCCTCGTACGCGATCCTCGACCTGGGGATGGGCGTCGCGGTGTGGTTCCGCGATGACGGCGAGCTGACCGAGGACGCCGTGGTCTGGCAGTTCAGCCAGTTCGCCCTGCGCATCGTGGGCGCATCGTAGGCGCGGCCGGCTTCGGCCAGCGATCAGGTGGGCGGGTCCCGGCGGTAGCGTCGGCGCGGTGATTTCCCTCCCGGACCGGCCGGCGGTGCCTGACCCCACGCTTCCCGTGGCGGCGATCGACGCCGCCGTGCGCGTGCTGGACTTGAACGACGCGCGCAACGGGATCGAGCCCCGTGAGGGCCTGGCGTTGCGGGTCCTGAAGCTGGTCGAGGAGTGCGGGGAGGCGAGCGCCGCCCTGATCGGCCTGCGCGGCCAGAACCCGCGCAAGTCGCGTTCCTCCGAACAGGATCTGGTGGACGAGCTTCTCGACGTCGCGCTCAGCGCCCTGGTCACGGCGGCGTCCCTGACCGGCTCCTGGGCGGAGCGGTTCGGCGATCAGGTGCTGGCCAAGACGTCGCGGCTGGTCGCGGCGATACCAGGGGAGCCAGGGGCGGCGTCACCGGCACCGGGCGCGGTGCCACCGGCGGCGCCGGCCGTGGCGCCGGGTGTCGGCCCCGGTGGTGATCCCGGCCGGCCGGCTGGCCGCGGACGCGGCATCCCCACCGCGCCGTCCGTCATGGCGATGGTGCGGGAGTTCCACGGCGCGCTGGGTGACGACCTGCCGGGCTCGCCGCGTCTCCAGGACGCGGCGACCCGCCGGCTGCGGCGCGAGTTCCTGGCCGAGGAGGCCGCGGAGGCCGTCGCCGCCGACGAGAACGACGACCTCGTCGGCCTCGCCCAGGAGCTGGCCGACGTCGTGTACGTCGCCTACGGCACGGCCGCCCGGTACGGGATCCCTCTGGACGCGGTCCTCGCCGAGATCCACCGCGCGAACCTGACGAAGGAGGCGCATCCCGCCGGCGGCAAGGCGGTCAAGGGCCCGACGTTCCGACCGGCGGACGTCGCCGCTGTCATGGGCTTCACACCCGCTGCACCCGCGGAGGCCGGTGGGCCGGCCGGGCGAGCCGTCGACGAGCGCGTCGAGCCGTAGCCGGCGGGCCTTGACCTGAACCCGACTTCAGCCCCGACGCTGATCGGCATGACCTTCTCCGACGGTGCGGCGGTCGTCCTGGGGCCGGGTGGGCTGGTCGGCACGGCCTGGCTGCTCGGGCTGGCAGCCGGCCTGCGCCGTGGTGGCGTGGACCTCGCCGACGCCGATCTGATCGTGGGAACCTCCGCGGGTGCGATCGCGGGGGCGGTCCTGGCCACCGGCGGTGACCCCGAGCGCCTCTCCGCCCTGCCCGATCCGAGCCCCGACCCGACCGCTCCGCGGACCCGCCCGGACCGCGGCCCGATGGGCGAGGTGTTCGCGATCCTCGCCGATCAGGCCGATCCGGAGCGGGTCCGTCGCGTCGGCCGGATCGCGCTCACCGCCCCGACCATTCCCGAGGACGTGCACGTCGCCCGGATGGCGTGGCTGATCGGAGCCCACGACTGGCCGGACCGGCGGCTGCTGATCACCGCGGTGGACGTCGAGACCGGCCGGCCAGTCGTCTGGGACCGCGGCAGCGGCGTCCCGTTGGCCTCCGCCGTGGCGGCCAGCTGCGCCATGCCCGCCGCCTACCCGCCGGTGACCATCGAGGGCCGGCGCTACATGGACGGCGCGCTGGGCGGCGGATCCAACATCCACCTCGCTGACGGCGCCGACCCAGTCGTGGTCATCGAACCGGGGGCTCCCAGGCCCGGGCCCGCCGTGCCGGCCGCCGTGTCGCCCGTGGCGGTCGCCGTGCGGCCCGCGCCCGCCGTCGTGCGGATCGCCCCCGACGAGGCCGCGCGGAACAGCTTCGGCCCCGACCTGGGTGACCGGAGCCGTTGGTGGCCGGTCTACCAGGCCGGGTTGAACCAGGCCCGGACGGCCGCCGGACTCATCCGCCGGTGAACCGGACTCATCCGCCGGTGAAGTCGAGCGAGTTCCGTAGGCCTCCCGCTACCGTCATCTGACGGTTACCCGTAGGCGGCGTCGGCGGGACGATCGGTGGTGTGGAGCATTCGGCTGCCGAGCGGGGCGCGGCTGAGGGCCGATTTTCCGTCTCTCGGCGGCGTAGTTCGTCCAGGTCGCCGGAGGCGACCTGGCGTGGCCCGACTACCCCGGCAACAACATGTTCAACAGTCTCGGCAACCTGCAGGTCGACGACACGGCCGCGCTGGCCTTCGTCGACTTCGGCACGGGCGACACCGTTCAGATCTCGGGCCGCGCGCACGTGGAATGGGCGGACCCCGGCCCGGCGGACGACGACGGCGGAACCGGCCGGCGCGTGGTCTTCACCGTCTCCCGGGTGGTCTCGGGTGGCCCGCCGTTGCCGATCCGCGCCGTCTGACCCGCCCCGATCCGTGCGGACCGGACTGTCTGACTGGTCTTCGGCCTGATCGCGTCACGGGGGCGAGGCGCGGCTGGGAAGTAATTTCCAACTCAGACGGTCTGGGTGGCTAGGCTCCTTCTCATGCCGTCTGCCGCGCCCGACGAGCCCGCGTCTGAGTCCGAGCCAGAGCCTGTGTCCGAGCCCGAACTCCGGTCCGCCGGTGCACCGGCGGAGCCCGCCGCCGCGCCGCCGGGCGCGGACCCCAGCTGGGGCGACCTGCGCCGCAAGACCGTGACCTGGTACGACCCGGCCGCCAGCGCGCGGTCGAGCCTGGCCATGTCCGGCCTGGAGTTCCTGCGGGCGATGGTCGACGGCACCGTCCCGCCCCCGCCGATCTCGCGGGTGTTCGACTTCCGCCCGGTCTCGGCGGAGGTCGGCGACGTGGTCTTCACCTGCGAGCCGGACGAGTCCGCGTACAACCCGATCGGGCTCGTCCACGGCGGTCTCGTCTGCACCCTTCTCGACACCGCGGCGGGCTGCGCGGTGCACACGACACTGGCGGTCGGTGTCGCGTACACCTCTCTTGAGATCAAGGTCAACTACGTCCGCCCGGTCCAGGTTCTCCCCGGCCGGGTGAACACGCTGACCGTGCACGGATGGGTCACCCGTCCCGGCCGCCGGGCGGCATTCGCGGAGGGCGACGTCCGCGACGCGCAGGGCCGGGTCGTGGCCACCGCGAGCAGCACCTGCCTCGTCATGGGCGCCGGGAGCTGACGGAAGCCTGTTGGCCGGCCGGGCGCAGGAACCGTTCGACGTCGGCGGCCTCGGAACGCAGCGCCTGGGTGACGGCAGGGGAGAGCGGGGCGAAGGCAGTCAGCTCGACCCGCCCGGCGCGGACGGCCCACGTGCCGGCCGCCCGGCCGTCGACCAGGGCGAACGGGCGGAAGATGCCGTTGGACGTGACGATGCCGCGGTGCGGCCCGACGATCCAGTCCCGCGACTCCCAGCCAAGCAGGACCGGGTCGAACTGACCGAGCAGCCTCGGTGGCGGCATCCGGCCTGCGCCGGCCACATCGGTGGCGCCGTCACCGCCCGCTACGCCCGCCACGGCCGCCGCGCCTGCCCCGGCCGGGCCGGCCGCGGGGGCTGCCGGCCCGAGGCCAGGTGGGCACCGAAGCTGCGCGCGGCCGTCGTCGCGGTCGGCCAGGTCCGCGGCGATCGCGGCCAGCCCGCGGCGGGCGTCGCCCAGGGGCAGCCCGACCCAGCGGGCGAGATCGCGGTCGGTGGCCGGGCCGTGGCCCGCCAGGTACCGCCGGGCCAACTCGGCCAGCGTGTCGTCGCGCTCGCGGGGCTCCGGCGGCGGGCCCAGCCAGTCGCGGACGAGCACGTACGCCTGCTCGCCGCCGGCCACCGGGCCGCGCACGACCAGGCCGCGCACCGACGCCTCGATGAGGATGTAGATCAGCGCCTGCCCGTCCACCGGTACGCCGGCACCGCGGAGACGCTCGCGCAGCGCGTCGCGGCCCAGCGGCCCGTCGGCGGCCAGCGCCCGCTCGACGACCGAGACGCCCCTCTCGGCCTGGGCGGGGGAGACGCCCTCCTCGGTGAACCGACGCCGGATCTGGGCCTGCATCCGCGGGGCGGTCAGCGGGTGCAGCCACCAGTAGTCCTCGGCCCGGACGAGGTGCAGCGTCCCCCGGTTCAGCCAGGTGACGACGAGCGAGCGGTCGGTGGTCAGGGCCTCGTCGACGTCGGCGGCGTGGGAGCCGGCCGCGCGTGACCGGATCGTGAGGCGCATGCCGCGGGGGTCCTGCGCCTGCACGGCGAGGAGGTGGGCCACCACGTCGACGGCCGTTGACCGCGCCGTGCCCGCCAGCCCCTGGGCGGTCAGCCGGGCGGCGGCGACGGCGGGTGTCACATCACCTGGTGACGCGCTCCGACCGGCCATCCCGTCAGCCTGCCAGCCGGGCCACCCCGGCCGGGCTCGGCCCTCCGCAAGGTGAGATCCGGCTCGCCGGGGGGCCGCGTGACCGGCGTCCTTCACCTTTTCGACCCGACGTGTTCATCCACCGTTCTTCGGCGTATTGGTCGGGTGCTTTAGGCCTTGCGTCGATTGGATTACGTGATGATCGGATTCGAAGTTACGTTTGCGATCGGGAATCCGCGGTAGCACGATTGCTCGCGGCGGCCCGAACAGCCCGATTCGGGTCCGGTGCGCAGGGGGCGGGGGAACGGGCATTGGTTCCGTTCCCAGGGATCCGCCTGCCTGCCTGCTCGGGGGGACCGGCCGTCATGCTCCACCTGGACCTCGGGAATCGCGGTGACATCCCGCCGCCGGACGCGGATCGGAAGGCGGGCCGGCACGGTTCTCCCCGGCGATTCCACCAGTGCGTTGCGCTGGCCTCACGCACATCGGTGACACGGGTGTGCACGAACCTCGGAAAGGTAACAGTATGACAGGCCGGACAGGGCGCGTGCGTGGTCGGCGGCTGATTCCCGCATTGCTCGCCGCGGTTTCGGTGTTCGCCGCGGCGGCGTGTGGCAGCAGCGACGGCGACTCGGGCACCGAGAACGCCGCGGGGGCGCTGGCCCCGCTGGACAGCGCGACCAAGGTCACCATCAAGTTCCTCTCGTACAACTACGGCACCCCCGGGCTCGGCGGCACGGGGACGCAGGCCCTCATCGACGCGTTCGAGAAGGCACACCCCAACATCACCATCGAGCCGCAGGGCGTGGCGACCAAGGACGTCCTGACCCGGCTGCGGACCGACACCGCCGCGGGCAGCCCGCCGGACGTCGCGCAGATCGGCTGGAGCAAGATGGCCGAGGCCGTGCAGGCCCTGCCGATCGTGCCCGTCCAGGAGATCCCGCCGACGGCGGAGTGGGATGAGCACGTCGCCGGGATGTCGAAGAGCATCCTGTCCGCCGTCTCGGTCGACAACCAGGTGAAGGCGATGCCCTACACCATGTCGATCCCGGTGCTCTACTACAACGCCGACCTCTTCCGGGCCGCCGGGCTCGACCCGGCGAAGCCGCCGACGACGATCGCGGACGTCAAGGCAGCCGGGCTGGCCATCAAGGCCGCCGGGTCCGAGGGCGTCTACTACGGTGTCGTGGACTCCGCGAAGTCCGACTTCCTCACCCAGTCGGTGGTGAACGGCAACGGCGGCAGCCTGGTCGACGCCAACGGCGAGGTCACCCTCGACAAGCCGGCGGCGGTCGGCGCACTCACGGGGATCCAGGACCTGGTCAAGTCCGGGGCGATGCCCGCGGTGAACACCGAGACGGCGCTGGCCGCCTTCACCACCGGCAAACTTGGCATGCTCGTCACCAGCACCTCCGTCCTCGCCAGCGCGATGAAGGCCGCCACCGGCAAGTTCGAGCTGCGGACCGCGGGCTTCCCGGCCTTCGGCTCGAAGCCCGCCCGGCCCACCTACTCGGGCGCGGGTCTCGCGGTGCTGGCCAAGGACGACGTCCACAAGCGGGCGGCCTGGGAGTTCATCAAGTTCGTCACGAGCGACGCCGGCTTCGAGATCATCACCTCCAAGATCGGATACCTGCCGCTGCGCGAGTCCATCGCCACCAAGCTGGCGGACTCGGCGATCGTGAAGCTCCTCGCACCGTCGCTGGAGCAGCTCGACACCGTCGCGCCGTACACCGCCTTCCGCGGTGAGAAGGCGAACCAGGCGGTCGTCGCGCTGCAGGACGAGGCGGTCGAACCGATCGTGCTGCGGGGCGCGGACCCGGGGCCGACGCTCACCTCGGTCGCCGAGAAGATCCGGAAGCTCAGCGCCTGACGATGACCACCCTTGAGGCCGGCGCCTCGACGCTCGACGCGCGGGGGCACGCGAACAGGCGTGTCCCCGCCGCCGCCGTCCGCGCCCGACTGACGCCCTGGGCCTACCAGGCCCCGGTCCTGATCTCCCTGCTCGTCTTCGTGTACGGGCCGTTGGTGTTCACCACGGTGCTCAGCCTCCTGGACTGGGACCTGGTGTCGCCGGACAAGACGTTCGTCGGCGTGGACAACTACCGCCGCCTGGTGGAGGAACCGGAGTTCCCGCACGCGCTCGCGCGGACGGGGCTCTACGTCCTGGCGCTGCTGCCGTTCGCCACGATCGTCCCCATGGCGCTGGCGATCATGCTGTGGAAGCGGCCCGGGCGGGCCAGCGACAACTACCGGTCGCTGCTGTTCCTGCCGGTCGTCCTGGCCCCGGTCGCGACGGCGCTGTCCTGGCGGTTCGTGCTCAACCCGCTCGGCGGCGTGCTGAACCAGGTCTTCGGCGCCGTCGGCCTGCCCGAGCAGGACTGGCTCGGCGACCCCGACACCGCCATCTGGGCGATCTCGCTGATCACGTCCAGCCGGTTCGTGGCGCTGAACATCCTGCTGTACGGCGCGGCGCTGGCCTCGCTCGACCGGCGCGCGTTCGACGCCGCCCGCATCGACGGCGCCACCGAGTGGGAGATCACCCGGCATCTGGTGGTCCCCCAGCTGGTCAACACGACCGTCCTGCTGTCGTTTCTCTGTGTGGTCTTCGCGGGCCAGTGGACCTTCACCAACATCGCCGTGCTGACCCAGGGCGGCCCGGACGCCAGCACCGACAACATCTACTACCGCCTGTACACCTACGCGTTCACCTTCTTCGACGCCGGGACGGGAGCCGCCGCCGCGGTCCTGATCGTGCTGATCCTCACCGCGCTGTTCGGGCTGTCGACCCTGCTGAGGAGGCGCCGTGCCGTCGGATAGCCACGCCCTGACCAGAAGCCACGCCCTGACCGGTGGCCGCGGGGCGTCCGGTGGCCGCGGGGCGGCGGTGGGGCGGCACGCGGTGCTGCTGCTGGCCGCCTTCGTCATGCTGTTCCCGCTGCTGTGGGCGTTGTCCGCCTCGTTCAAGCCCGGCACCGACATCTACAACGCGAGTCCGCTGCCGTTCCCCGGGACACTGGACAACTACCGGTACGCCCTGCGGGAGTTCCCGATCTGGCGGCTGCTGGTCAACACCTTCGTCACCGCGATCGGGGTGACCCTGCTGCACCTCGTCGCCGGAGTGCTCGCGGCCTGGTCGTTCGTGCGCTTCGCCCATCGCGGCCAGCGGCTGGTGCTGGGCCTGGTCACGGTCGCCCTCGTCGTCCCCCCGCAGTCACTGATCATCCCGCACTTCCTGATGATCACCCGGCTGGACCTGCGGGACAGCTTCGTCGGCCTGATCGTTCCGCAGCTCGCGACCTGCGCGCTCGCCGTTCTGCTGCTGCGCGAGCACATCCGGGCGATACCGCCGACGCTGATCGCTGCCGCGACCCTCGACGGGGCGTCGCACGGCGAGACGCTGCGGCAGATCGTGCTGCCGCTGCTGCGCCCCGCCCTCGGCGCGGTCGGGATCGTCGTGTTCATCACGACGTGGAACGAGTACCTGTGGCCCTCGCTGGCCGCGCCCAGTCCGGAGCACACCACGATCCAGATGGGGCTCCTGCTCTTCGCGACCGCGGAAGGGCCCGAGCACGGCCCGATGCTCGCCGCGGCGATGCTCGCGACGCTCCCGGTCGCCGCCGCCTATTTCCTGGCGTCCCGACGGATCGCCGACGCCTTCCTCCAGGCCGGACTGCGCTAGCCCGTGACTGCTGGCCCGCCGAGCACCGGCCCGACGAGATTGCGATAGCCCGATGACGATTGCGACGGCCCGATGACCTCGACGACGAACGATCTCGCCCTGGACGACGCCTCCGCCAACCGCGCCACCGGGGACAGCGCCACCGCGAAGGATCTCGCCTCGGACGGCGCCGGGGTCCTCCTCGACGGTGTCACGAAGCGCTACGGCCGCCAGACCGTCCTCGACGTGCCGCGGCTGCACGTGCCGCACCGCTCGTTCACCGTGCTCGTCGGGCCGTCGGGCTGCGGCAAGTCCACCGGGCTGCGGGTCGTCGCCGGCCTGGAGACCCCGGACACGGGCCGGGTAGTGATCGGCGGCGTGGACGTCACGGACGTCGCGCCGGGGCGGCGCGGGGTCTCGATGGTCTTCCAGGACTTCGCGCTCTACCCGCACCTGACCGTCGAGCAGAACATCTCGTTCAGCCTGCGGCTCGAGGCCCGCCACGACCGGCGCAACGGGCCGAGCAAGGCCGACATCGCCCGCCGGGTCACCGAGGCGTGCGCGATGCTGGGCCTGGAGAAGCTGCGCGGACGCCGGCCGGCTCAGCTCTCCGGCGGCGAGCGCCAGCGCGTCGGCCTGGCCCGCGCGGTCGTCCGCCGCCCCTCGGTGCTGCTGCTCGACGAGCCGCTGTCCGCCCTGGACGCCCAGCTCCGCCAGCACGCGCGCGCCGAGCTCGTCCGGCTGCACCGGGAACTCGGCAACACCGTGGTCCTGGTGACGCACGACCAGCTCGAGGCCCTGTCGATGGGCACGAACCTGGTGGTGATGAACGGCGGGAAGGTCGTCCAGTCCGGCACGCCCGGTGAGGTCTACCGGCGCCCGGCGGACACCTTCGTCGCCGGCTTCGTCGGCAGCCCGGCGATGAACCTGCACGACGTGCGGGCGGGCACGCATCCCGCCGGGACCGAGCTGACCGCGCCCGGCCTGCGCGCGGTGATCCCCGGCGGCGGGCTGCCGGCCGAGGTCCGGCTCGGGTGGCGTCCCGGGGACGGGGTCCTCGAGGGGCTGCCGGCCGCCGGACCGGCCGCCGGACCGGCCGCCGGACCGGCCGCCGGACCGGCCGCCGGACCGGCCGCCGGACTGGGCGCCGGGGGCGAGTCGACCGGGCCGGGGCTGCACGCCGACGGCGTGGTCGACGTCGTCGAGTTCACCGGCGACGCCGTCGTCGTGCACTGCGCCGGGGAGCTCGGCCGCTGGGCGGTGGCCGTCCGGGCGGGCGTCGATCAGCCGGCCGTCGGCGACCGGGTGCGGACCAGGGTCGCGGCCGCGCATCTCCACCTGTTCGACGCGACCACCGGCCGGCGCATCGACGATCCCACCGCCTGAGCGCGGGTCACGCCGTGCCGCGGCCGGACGGCGTTCGTGCCGTCCGGCCGGGCGGCGAGGACGTGGCTCCTATCGCCACACCACCGGCACGGCGGACGGTCCCCGCTCGTACATCCCGATGACGCGCGGGGTCTCGGCATGAGAATCGAGGCGCAGACCGGGTAGGCGGTCGAGCAGCGCGGAGACCGCGGTGTGGATCTCCGCGCGGGCCACGTGCATGCCCAGGCAGATGTGCGGTCCGCCACCGAAGCCGAGATGCGGACCCGCCGGGCGGGTGGGATCGAACTCGTCCGGACGCTCCCAGCGCGCGGGATCGCGGTTGGCCGCGCCGAAGCACAGATGTACGACCGACCCGGCGGGGATCGCGACCTCACGCAGCGTCGTGTCCACTCTCGCGAAACGCGAGAACATCGGGTCCGTGGGCGTCCAGCGGATGGCCTCGTCGATTGCCGGGCGCAGGAGCGCGCGGTCCGCGCGTACGGCTTCCAGCCAGGTGGGATGGGTCAGCAGGGTGAGGAGCGTGATGCCCATCTGCTTCCACGTCGAACCGGAGCCGGCGGTCAGCAGCAGAAACGCGAAGCCCAGGATCTCCTCGTCGGTGAGGGTGTGGCGCTCGCCGTCCTCATCCGTGATTTCCGCCTGCGCGAGAACGCTGATCAGGTCGTCCTGCGGATCGCGGCGACGAGCCGCGACGATGGGCATCACGATGTCGACGAACGCGTCGGGGCTGCGCCCGTCCGAGGTCGCCGCCGCCTTTATGCGCAACGCGTCCGCTGCGCCGACACCGAAGCTGCCGCAGATGGTGAGCAGCGGAATGGCGGCACAGAACTCGACGTTGAGATCGGCCCGGCCGGCGGCCTCGAAGGTGTCGATGAGCATGTGCACGGTGGATCTGATCCACCGGTCGATCCACCAGCCAGCCTGCCTGGGCACGAACGACGGCTGGACGAGCGCCCGGTAGCGGCGGTGCCGCGCGCCGTCCATGAAGAGCAGAACAGTCTCGCTCCGCTCGTTCTCGAAGCCCGGGACGGCCGGCGCCGAGGCGAAGGTCCCAGTGTCCCGAAGCACCGCCTGGCAGGTGGCGTAGTCGAAGACCGAGAAGTGCGGCAGCTCCGGATAGGGCAGGCCCGGGAAGAAAGCGTCGCCGTGGAATCCGACCAGAGGACCGACGATGCCGGGATGCACCGGGCCGGTCTCGCGCAGCCGGTGGAACTCCGGGTAGATGTCGCCCTCGAACGCCCCGCCGCGGGCGGCGTACACCTCACTACGGAGATCGAACAGCTCGCGGATCCGTCGAGGGTCCAGGGCCGAGGCGTCGCGCGTCACCATGTCAGCCTCGCTCGGATAAGACGATCCGAGTGCGGGATTCCATCATCTGACCGCCAAATCATCTGACCGCCAATTGTCAGTGACAATAGCCGTCAGTGACAATAGCCGGATAGCGAGGTTGGCCGCAAGAGTACTTCACGATCCGTCGGTGGGCACAGCCTTCGGGTGACGGGACGGTGTTCGGTGTTCCGGTGCCGGCGTCGCCGGAACGTTGACGCGGGCCGCGTACCCGCCACCGGTCAGCAGGGCACACACCTCGTCGCCGACGGCCGGCCCGCCCGCGTCGGTGGCCGCGCCGATGGCGGAGACCCGGCCGGCACGCTCCAGATCGAGGATTTCGCTCGCGCCGGGCGGCGCGCGGGATCGGCCACCTCCGACCAGGACGTCACTTCGGGGTTGCCGGGAGCGCTTACCGAAATCGCTTCACGGGAAATATCCTAATCTTTTCGATCTCACTTTTCCGTATATTAATTGAATGTTTTCCGGATGTCGTGGAGAATATCGGTGTGGGTAGTCCAGGTGCCTGCTTCCTGGCATGGGACAAGATCTCAAGAAGGAGCGGAGCGCTGTGTCGACCATCGATGTCCGGGGCGTGTCGATCGCTTATGGAGATACCGGTTCTCCAACAGGTCGGCCGGATGCGCCGACGATTGTGTTCGGGCACGGCCTGCTGTTCGGCGGCTGGGTGTTCCGCGCGCAGGTCGCGGCGCTGCGCGAGCACTACCGCTGCGTCACCCTGGACTGGCGCGGCCAGGGTGACACACCGCCGACCCCCGGCGGGTACGACATGGACACCCTCACCGCCGACGCGGTCGCCGTGATCCAGCGGCTCGGCCTCGCGCCCGTGCACTGGGTGGGACTGTCCATGGGCGGCTTCGTCGGCCTGCGGATCGCGGCCCGCCACGGCGAGCTGCTGCGGTCGCTGACGCTGCTCGACTCGAGCGCCGATGCAGAGGAGCCGACCGAGGCCGGTGCCTACCGGCGCCTGGCCCTGGTGGCCCGGCTGGTCGGCGTCCGGCCGGTCCTCGGCCGGGTCCGTCCGACCATGTTCGGCCCCTCCTTCCTCGCGGACCCGGACGGCCGGCCCGCCGTCGCGGAGTGGGCCGGCCGGCTCGGCCGGGTCGACCGCTCCGCCCTGCGCAAGGCGGTGCTCGGTGTGGCCGACCGCCCGCCCGTCGACCACGAGATCCCCGGCATCGCGGTGCCCACGCTCGTAGTCGTCGGCGCCGACGACGTGGCCACCCCGCCCGAACGGGCCGAGCGGATGGCGGCCCGTATCCCCGGCGCCCGGCTCGAGGTCGTCGCCGACTGCGGCCACACCAGCCCGCTGGAGCAGCCCGACGTCATCACCGGCCTGCTGCGCGGGTTCGTCGCCGGGGCGTGATCCCACCGTTCCAGGGCGCCGCCGGCCCGTGACGCCGGTGGCGGCCCGGACGGCCGCCGGCCCGAGACGCCGTTACCGGACGGCGACCGTCAGCGAGGCCGGGCCGCGGACGTTGATCCGGCCGTTCCAGCGGACGTCCTCGAGCACCGGCGCGGGGAATCGCCCGGCGAAGCGGGAGATGGCCACCCGGGCCTCCAACCGGGCCAGCGCCGCGCCCACACAGTGGTGGATCCCGGCGCCGAAGGACACGTGCCGGTGCGCGTCGGCGCGGTCGAGGCGGACCTCGTCGGCGTCCGGGCCCCAGAAGTCGGGATCCCGGTTGGCCGCCGCGAGACACACCGTCACGAACACGCCGGGCGGGATCTCCGTGCCACGCACGGACAGCGGCTCCAGGGTGATCCGCCGCATCAGGTGCACCGGGCTGTCGTAGCGCAGCAGCTCCTCCACCGCGTTCCCGGCGAGCTCGGGCTCGTCGCGCAGCCGGCGCATCTGGTCGGGGTGGCGCAGCAGCGTGAGGATCCCGCCCGCGACGAGGTTCACCGTCGTCTCGTGGCCGGCGACGTACAGCAGCATGACCTGCGCGACCAGCTCCTCCGCGCTGAGAACGTCACCGTCGTGCTCCGCGCCGATGAGCGCGGTCAGCAGGTCGTCGCCGGGGTTGTCACGTTTCCAGTCGGTCACCGCGCGCATGATGGCGGCCACCTCGTCGTTCGCCGCCCGGATCTCGGCCTGCAGCCCCGGGTCGGGCAGCGGCTCGAGGGCCCGCACCATCGTCCCGGTCAGCTCGCGGAGCCTGCCGTGCTCCAGCACCGGGATGCCCAGCAGCTCGGAGATCACGGTGAACGGGAGCGGGAAGGCCAGCTCCGCGACGAGGTCGACCCGGCCCGCCTCGGCCATCCGGTCGAGAGCGTCGTCGACGATGCGTTCGATCCGCCCTTCGAGGGCGTCGACGGCGCGCCGGGTGAACGCCTTCGTCACCAGCCGGCGCAGCCTGGTGTGGTTCGGTGGATCCTGGTCGAGCATGGACAGACCGTGCATGAGCCGGTTCTGCTTGCCCAGGGTCCGCGACTCGCTTTTCCACTCCGGAAGCTCGGTGATGTGCCGTTCGTCGACGGAATGCCCGGAGCGCTGGATTCTCGCCACATCCTCGTACCGGGAGACAAGCCAGAAGCCCAGCGGATGCCGGTGCGCCGGCGCGTTTTCGCGCAGCTGGGCATAGTGCGGGTAGGGGTCCTCGGCGAAGCCGTCGGCGAACGGATTGAAGACGTACGGCCCGCTGGTGGCCCGCGGGGTTCGGGTGTCGGTCACCGGTCGGCGCCCCTCCTCGGGTCGGGGACCCTGATGTTGCGCAGAGTGACGAATGCGGTCGCGCACAGCGTCTCGACCTCCCGGCCGCGGGCGGTCGAGACGCCGTAGACGTCGGCGGCGGCGACGCTGATGGTCGGCCCCGCCTTGATGACGCGCCCGCGCGCGACGATCCGCTCCCCGCGCGCCGGGGCCACGATCTTGACCGTGTAGTCGATGGTCATGTTGGCCCAGCCGGCCGGCAGCAGCGTGCCGGCCGCGCACCCGCCGGCGAAGTCCGCCAGCGCTCCCAGCACGCCGCCCTGGACGAACCCGTCATGCTGGGTCAGCTCCGCCCGGTACGGCTGGACGAGCTCGGCCTCGCCCGGCGCCAGCCTGCCGACCTGGAAGCCGAGGTGCCGGGCTGCCGGCATGCTCAGGACCGCGTCCGTCACGGCCCGCTCGAAATCGGGGTTCGGCGCTCGTGGCGAGTCCACCTCAGGTCCTCTCGCGCGGGTTGTCGGTGCTGGGAGACGGGCCGGTGGACGGGCCGGTGGACGGGCCGGTCGGCGGCGTCCAGCGGTCGAAGGCGTCCCGCAGATAGCGGCGTCGGGCCGCGGCTCGCATGATCTTTCCGCTGGTCGTCTTCTGGAGCCGGCCCGGCAGCGTCAGCACGAGATCCCCGACGGAGACCTGGTGCTCACGCACCACCGCGGCCCGGATGGCCCCGGCGACCTCACCCGGGTCGGCCCGCCGCCGGAACTCGCCCCTGACCTCCTGGACGATGACGAGCCTCTCCCGGTCGGCACCCGGAACGGAGAACGCGGCACACCCGCCCGGGCGCAGCGCGGGATGCGCGGACTGCGCGGTGTGCTCGAGGTCCTGGGGGTAGTAGTTCCGGCCCCGGATGATCACGAGGTCCTTCAGTCGTCCCACGACGAACAGCTCGTCGTCGACCACCAGGCCGAGGTCCCCCGTGCGCAGATAGCCGCGGCCGGGCTCGTCGGCGTGCTCGGCGCGGAAGGTCTCGGTGCTCTCCCACGGGCGGTTCCAGTAGCCCCGCGCGACATGGTCCCCGGAGACCCAGATCTCCCCGATCCGGTCCGGCGGGAGAGAGCGTCCCGTCCGCGGGTCCACGATCCGCAGCGCGCCGTCCCGGGGGAGGACCCCGGAGCCGACCAGGGTGCTGCCGCGGCCCGCGGGCACCGGCGTGTAGCGGCCCGCACGCAGGTTCTCGGTGGCCGCCTCGATCACCCGCGCCCCGCGGCCCTTCTCGCTGCCGGTCACCAGCAGCGTCGCCTCGGCGAGGCCGTAGCACGGGTAGAGCGCCCGCTCGTCGAACCCGTGCGGCGCGAACGTCTCGGCGAAGCGTCGCAGGGTGTCGTGGCGGACGGGCTCCGCGCCGTTGAAGGCGACCTTCCAGCAGCTGAGATCGAGATCGGGCACCCCGCCCCGGGCGGCGCGGGCCACGCAGGCCTCGAAGGCGAAGTTCGGGCCTCCGCTGGTGTGCGCGCGGTATTGGGAGATCAGCGACAGCCACAGCATCGGCCACCGGATGAAGGCGGTCGGGGACATCAGGACGCAGGTGGCCCCGGCGTACAGCGGCTGCAGCACGTTGCCGATCAGGCCCTGGTCGTGGAAGAACGGAGCCCAGCCGACCACCGTCGAGTCGCGGTCGTGCCCGAAGGCCCGCCGGATCATCTCCTGGTTGGCGGCGAGGTTCCCGTGGGAGACCACGACCCCCTTGGGGTCCGACGTCGAGCCCGACGTGTACTGCAGGAACGCGATGTCGGCGGGATCGAGGCCCATGGGCTCGACGTCCGCGGTGTGGATGCCCGTGGGAGCCGGGCCGGCGGGGATCCGGTCGACGGGGATCCAGGACATCGCGCCGCGCGGCGAGGTCAGGGCGGCCCGGAGCTCGCGGGCCATCGCCTCGAGCGTGAGAACCGCGGCCGGCTCGCAGTCGTCCACGATCCGGCGGGTGGAGTCCTGGACACCGTCCCGGTGCGGCGGGTGGACGGGCACCGCGACCACCCGCGCGTACAGACAGCCGAGGTACGCGACGACGAAGTCCAGGCACTGCGGGAACACCAGCAGCGCCCGGTCACCGGGCTCGCAGGCCCGGGACAGCTCACCGGCCACGGCCAGCGCGCGGGCGTGCAACCCGCCGTAGGTCAGGCGGCCGGTCTCCTCCGCGCGCTCGTTCACGAAGACGTACGCCGTCCGCTCCGGTTCGAGCGCGGCACGCCCACGCGCGACGTCGGGAAGCAGCGTTCCCGGCCGCACCGCAGCTGTACCGGGCGTCGTCGTCCGTCGCATCGCCGTCCCCTCTCGCCGCGCTCGCTGTGCGCTGGTGGACCGGGCCCGCGTCACCGGCTGGATGTCCCGACGGTCGTCACCGGGACGTCTCCGGGGAGGCCGCGCCGGCGGGGCGGGCGGCACCGGCGGCGCGGGTGGTTCCGGCGGCGCGGGGGAGGGCGGTGCCGGCGGCGTGCAGAGTCACCGGGAGGTGCCGCAGCCCCCGGATGATGGAGCTGTGGTCCTGCCACTCGAGTTGGTCGGTTCGCGGCTCGATGCTGGTGGTCGCCCCGAAGAGGCACTCGAAGACGACCTGGGCCTGCATCTCGGCGAGGAGACCGCCAAGGCAGCCGTGCATGCCGTGGCCGAAGGCCAGGTGCGCCTTCGGCGCGCGGGTGACGTCGAACTCGTCCGGCCGGTCGAACACGGCCGGGTCGCGGTTCGCGGCGCCGAGACACAGCAGCACCTGGTCGCCGGCCCGGATCCGCCGGCCGTCGACATCCACGTCGCGGGTCGCGACGCGCTTGGTCATCTGCAGCGGGCTGTCATAGCGCAGCGCCTCGGTGACGGCGTCGCCGGCCAGCTCGGGCGCGCGGTGCAGGCGGGCCGCCTGGCCGGGGTGCCGCAGCAGCGCGAGGAGACCATTGCCCAGCAGCGACTTCGTGGTCTCGTTGCCCGCGACGAAGCACATGATGCAGACGAAGATCAGTTCCTCCGGGGTGAGTGCGTCCCCGCCGGCCGTGCGGGCCGCGAGCAGGCGGCTGATCAGGTCGCCGCCGGGGCGCTGCCGGCGCTCGGCGACGACCCCGTCCAGGGCCCGCGCGAACGTCTCGACGACGTCGCACACGTGCTCGAAGTCGCCGGCCCGCATCAGCCCGGGTTCGAGTAGGAACCGGATGTCGTGCGTCCACGGGCCGACCTGCGCGCGCAGGCCGTCCGGCAGCGCCATCCAGTCGCACATGACCGTGACGGGCAGCGGCGCCGCGAGGTCGGCGATGGCGTCCATGCCGCCGGCGGCCAGGGCGCGCCGCACCAGGCCACCGGCGACCTCCTCGACGCGGGGGCGCAGCGCGGCCACCTCGGTGGCGGTGAACACCCGGTTCACCAGCCCGCGCAGCCGCGCGTGGTCCGGGTTGTCGGTGAACACCAGGGACTTCTCGCCGAGCCGCACCACCCGGTCGACGTTCGCCCGGGCCAGCTGGCCGGCCCGCCGGCTGACCAACTGGGGGATGAGCCCGGCGCTGAACGTGCGGTCCCGCAGGACGCCCTGCACGTCGGCGTGCCGGGTCAGGACCCACATGCCCATCGTGCGGTGGACGGGCTGTGCCTCGCGCATCCGCCGGTACAGCGGATAGGGGTCGCGGCGGAACTCCGCGCCGAAGGGGTTGAAGCGGATCGCCGCCCGCCCTCCGCCGGCGGCGCCCCCGCCGGGGGCCCTGCCGGCGGCGGCTCCGCCAACGGTGGCCGCGGCTTCGTCGACGGCGGCTTCGTGTGCCCGCGGGGTCATCCCCTCGGCACCTCCCCGGCCGCGAAGTAGCGGTCCCGGAAAGGGCGCAGCACGATCCTGAGCAGGCAGATCTTCCCCATCCGGAAGCCGACGGAGGACAGCTTCAGGTAGCGCTCGTACCGGGCGACCACCTCGGGCCCCACCAGCCGGCCCGCCTCCGCGCGCCGCGCGCGCAGGCGGCGGGCCCACTGCTCGCACGTCCAGGCGTAGTCGAGCCGGCCGTTGCGCACCGACTGGATCTCGAAGACGCCCTCGGCCGCGGTCACGATCTCGGTCAGGGTGGGCAGCTCCGCGTTCGGGAAGATCTCCTGCTGCATGAAGCGGCTCGCCTCGGCGCCGGACATGTTCGCGTAGGCGATCGTCTGCAACGACAGCGTGCCCCCGTCGTTCAGCCAGGACCTCGTCCGGGTGAAGAACTCGCGGTAGCGCCGAACCTTCTCGGCCGGCGAGTCCTCGGGCCTGGCGAAATGCTCGAACGCGCCGATCGAGATGATCCCGTCGAAGCGGTCCTCGGGGGAGTAGTGCAGCCAGTCCTCGGTGCGGACGTCCACGCCGGGGTGGCCGCGGGAGCGCACGTGGGCCGCCTGCTCCTCGCTGAGCGTGAGGCCGACCGACCGCGCCACCCCACGCTCACCGGACAGCCGCTCCAGGATCGAGCCCCAGCCGCAGCCGATGTCCAGCACGCTCCGCGCGCGGCCCGCGTCGATCGCGTCGAGATGGAACCGCAGCTTGCGCTCCTGGGCGGCCTCCAGGGTGTCGTCCGCCGCCGCCCGGATGGCGCACGAGTAGGTGAGGGACCGGTCCAGCCAGAGTGCGAAGAACTCGTTTCCCACGTCGTAGTGATGGCGGACGGCGGCAGCCGCCTCGGCTGCCTCTGCCCTCCGGTCATTCTCGTCGGTCAGCGTCACGATCAGGTCACCTGCCGTTGCGCCTGTCGCTGCTCGTGCAGGCGTGCCGCGACGGCGTTCAGGCTGGGACTGGCGAAAAGCTCCTCGGCGGCGAGCTCGACGCCGTAACGGTCCTCGACCTCGGTGAGCAGGGATACCGCCAGTGCCGAATCGATGCCCAGCCGATCGAAGTCGGTGTCCAGATCGAGGGTTCCCGCGGGGACCTCGAGAAGTCCGGCCAGGTACTCCCGGCACCATCCCGCGATTTCCGCCTGCGTCGACTCCATTTGTGTCCCCTCCACTTGTGTCCGCTCCCTATGTCGCCGGGCCGGTCGCCGTCCCGGCGGTTCTCGGCACTCTTCGTGCGGCTATGCGTTCCGTGGACGGAACCTTGAGGTCCCAGGCGAGGCCGCCCGCCGCGAGGGTCCTGATGAGCCAGTACCCCGGGTCCAGGCGGTACCAGGCCAGGCCGAAGGAGGGGGATTCCGGAAAGGCGTGGTGGTTGTGGTGCCACGACTCGCCCAGGGTCAGCAGCCCGAAGACACCGCCGTTCCTGCTGTTCTCCCGGGAGTCGAAAGCCCGGGTGCCGAACATGTGCAGGAAGGAGTTGATCGACCAGATGATGTGCTCGAGGACGAAGATCCGCACCAGGCCGCCCCAGAGGAGCCCGCTCACCGCCCCGGCCCAGCTCCAGTAGACCAGGCCGCCGACGAGCGTCGGGATCAGCAGGCCCAGGAGGACCCAGTAGTCGTAGCGCCGCCCGATCCGGGCCAGCGCGCGGTCTCTCAGCAGGTCGGGAGCGTAGTGGGCGATGTTGGGGTATTCGTGGCGACGCATCCACAGGAAATGGGAGTGCGCCAGCCCGCGGAGCCGGCCGCGCGGCCCGCCGCCGGCGAGATTGGGGGAGTGCGGATCACCGGCGCGGTCGCTGCACTCGTGGTGCCGCCGGTGCAGGGCGACCCAGGAGACCATCCCACCCTGGCCGGCCATCGAGCCCAGAACCGCGAGCACGGCCGAGACGCCGCGCGTTGTCCTGAACGTCCGATGGGTGAACAGCCGGTGATATCCGACGGTGACACCGAGCCCGGTCAGCAGCCACATCGACGCCAGAAGCCCGAGCTCGGTGAAGCCGAACGGGTGCACGGTGAGGAAGCCGAGCGCGGCTATGGTGCCGAGAATCGGGATGATGTCGAACAGCAGGAAATGGCGACGCTGGAGGCGGTGCAGGTAGGGGCTGCTGAGCGTTTTCCGGCGGGGAGCCGGTCTCGCGTCTCCGGTGTCGGCGTCGAGGTTGGAAATCCCGGCCGCACGCTGGATGTCTGCCATTTCTGAACCGTGCCTCCTGAGTACCCACTCGAGGTCGTCATTCAGGTGGCGGCAGCGTAACAGCAGCCCAGGCGGGTTTTGTAGGCTCCGTCGCAGATACAAATCGCGCGATTGGACTCAGGTTGCCTCGGGAGGTCTGATGATCACGGTGTGGGCGGGTTGGTCGGCGGTTCGGCCGGCGGGTGGGCCGGCGGTTCGGTCAGTGGGTCGGCCGGGGGTTCGACCGGTGAGCCGGTCGGCGGGTCGGTCGTGAGCACCGGTGCGGCCGATCGGCGGTCGACGGCGGGCCGGCCGAAGACCGGGGTGACCTTCACGTTCCTGGGGTCGGCGGTGGATCCGCCGTTCGCCGCCGTCACCAGCGCGAGCGTCGTCGCGGTGACGCCGGAGGGCGGGCTGGTGCTCGCGGATCTGGCCCGCGGCCTCGACCTGCCCGGTGGGCACGTCCGGGCCGACGAGACATCCGTCGAGCAGACCGTGCGCCGGGAGGCCTGGGAGGAGGCCCGGATCAGGCTCGGCGCGCTGGTGCCCGTCGAGGTCATCCAGTCTGACCTGTTCGGTCCGGATGATCTGACGTACATGGTGGTCCGGGCCGCGATGGTCACCGAGCTCGCTCCCTGGGAGCGCACGCACGAGTCGGCGGGCCGGGTCGTGCTGCCGCCCGCGGAGTTCCTCGCCCGCCGCCCCGGGCGCCGTCCCGAACTCCTGCGGCACCTGGTGACCGCCGGTCTCGCCGCGCTCGGCCGCGACGCCGCCACGCCGCCGGAAACCCGCTGACCGCACCCGCTGACCATGCGGGCTGACCGCGGCCGCTGACGGCACCCGTGCTGACCGGCGGCGGATCGCTGGCGACCACACCATCACCGCCGCCGGGCACGGGGCCCACGCCCGCCGGGCTCGAGCGGCGTCAGAACCGTCCCGGGGTGGCGAACGCCCGAACTGCCTCGGCTCGCCCCGGAACCGTGGACCGGTTCACCGCGGTCTCAAGAGACGACTGTCCGCCCGCGATCCACAACGGACCATTGGCGATGTTGTCCAGGGCTTCCTGGGCGGCTTCGTCGGGCGCCTGAGCGGCGTCGAGGGGATAACCCAGCCGGGCCATCGCCGGAGTGGCCGTGAAGCCGATGCTGAGGTGCAGTACGTCGACTCCGTACTGTTCGCACTCGATCCACAGCGATTCGCTGAAAATGCGGCTGAAGGCCTTCGACCCGCAGTAGGCGGCCAGGGACGGTGCGCCCATGAAGCTGGCGCCCGAGCCGGACAGGATGATCCCCCCGCGCTTGCGCGCGCACATGAGGCCGCCGTAGTGCCGCGCGAACTCGGCCTGACCGAGCACGTTGACGGCTATGACCGACCGGTAGACCGCGGGATCCAACCCGACGAAATCACCGCGGACGCTGTTGGCGCCGGCGTTGTAGATGAGCAGGCCGACCTCGATGTCGTCGGTCACGGTCCGTGTCCGCTCCAGGGCGTCCGGCTCGCTCAGGTCGACGGACAGGATACGCACCTCCGCGCCGCCCGCCCGCAGATCATCAGCGAGCACCTGTAAGGGACCGGTCTTGCGGGCCGTGAGGACCAGTTTGAATCCCTGGGCGGCCAGCTTTCGGGCGTAGCTCTCACCGATGCCCTCCGAGCCGCCGACGACCAGCGCCCACGGCCCGTACTTCTCCAGATTCATGATCTTCCCTTTGGTAGCGGTGACCCGGGCGCCCCGGCCGTCCCGTCGCTCCGGTTCAGGTGGTGGTCGTGGGCTGGTCGTCCAGGTCGATCCCGAGCTCCTTGAGTTCACGTTCGGCCCAGAACAGGCGTCCGGTGTATTCCATGGGCTCGGCGCACGAGGCGAAGTAGGCGAGCATGCGGGCGGGGACGTCCATCGGTACGGCCACGCTGTTGTCGAGGCCGGCCTCCTCGACGCGGATGGCGACGAGTTCGGTGGCGACCAGGCCCGGGTGCATGCCGATCACCGCGATGCCCTTCCGGGCGAGTTCGGGAGCCAGCACGTTGCCGAGCCGGTCGAGCGCTCGCTTGCTGGAGTAGTAGCCGGGCACGGCGAGGCTGAACTCGCCGATGTTCTCGAGCTTGGGGAGCTCCTCGGGCTGGCGGAAGACCTCGCCGCTGCCGGTGCTGAGGTTGATGATGCGCCCGCCGCCGCGGCTTTCCATGATCGGTGTTACTAGCTGTATGAGGGTGAAGGGCGCGTGGAGGTTGACGTCGAACTGGTACAGCCAGTCCTCGCGTGTCAGTTCCAGGAATCTTTTGGACCAGATGTCGCCGGTGGTGGCCGCCGCGTTGTTGATGAGCACGTCGACGCCACCGAACCGCTCGACGGCGGCGTCGACCAGGTGCTGGAGATCCGCCTCGCTGGCCAAGTCGGTCTGCACGGCGATCGCGCTGGCTCCCGTGTTCTCGATCTGCGTCAGTGTCTCGTTCAGGGTGCCGGGCAGTGTTCTGTCCGGCTCGACCGTTCGTGCGGCCAGGACCAGGTTCGCGCCCCGGCGGGCGAACGTCTGGGCCGCCTGCCGGCCGACCCCCCGGCTGGCCCCCGTGATGATCACAACCTTGCCCGTAAGGTCCAGTTCCTTCTGTCGCTGCACGGTGATCCGACCTCCGCTCGCCATTTGAACACTGGTCAAATAGAGGGTAACACGGTCCCATCCCGGGCATCGGCCCGCGGACCTGGCTCCCGGGCGGGTCGACTCGTGTTCATCTGGGGGAACAGATGATGAACACCCAGCTCGGCGCGGTCCGTCCGGCCAGGTCGGTGGTGGGATCGGGGAGGACGGCCGGGGGCGCCGCGGGATCTCCCGGCCTGCCACACCCCCGGAGCGGGTACGTCGCGGACAAGGCGGGCCGGGAGACAGCGCCGACCGGGAGGCGATGCCGCCCGGCAGACAAGCCGCCCGGCAGACAAGCCGCCCGGCAGACAAGCCGCCCGGCAGACAAGCCGCCCGGCAGACAAGCCGCCCGGGACGTGCCGTATCCGACGACGGCCCGCTACCGCCACCGGAGGCTGCCATGAGTGACCTGACCACCGCGACTCCTGGTCTGCGTGCCGCCGCCGAGGCGCTGCCCGGCGTGCTCCCGGTCGAGTACCTGGGCGCGGACGTCCGCTCGCTGACGGTCGTCGAGGAGGACGCCGACGACGCGATCCTGCTCCGGCCCGACGGGACGACCATCGACACCTGGCGGGAGAACTACCCGTACGCGCAGCGGCTCTCCCGCGACGAGTACGAGCGGGACAAGCGGCTGCTGCAGATCGAGCTGCTGAAGCTGCAGTACTGGGTGAAGGACACCGGGCAGCGGCTCGTCCTCGTCTTCGAGGGGCGCGACGCGGCCGGCAAGGGCGGCACCATCAAGCGGTTCACCGAACATCTCAACCCGCGCGGCGCCCGGGTCGTCGCGTTGGAGAAGCCGACCGAGACCGAGCGCGGGACCTGGTACTTCCAGCGGTACATCGCCCACCTGCCCACCGCCGGCGAGATCGTCATGTTCGACCGCTCCTGGTACAACCGGGCCGGGGTCGAGCGGGTGATGGGCTTCTGCTCCCCGGAGGAGTACCGGGAGTTCCTCCGCCAGGCGCCCGAGCTGGAGCGGATGCTCGTCCGCAGCGGCATTCACCTCGTCAAGCTGTGGTTCTCGGTCTCCCGCCGGGAGCAGCAGACGCGGTTCCTCATCCGTCGGATCGACCCGGTGCGGCAGTGGAAGCTCAGCCCGGTCGACCTCGCGGCGCTCGACCGGTGGGACGACTACACCGAGGCCAAGGAATCGATGTTCTTCTACACCGACATCCCCGAGGCCCCGTGGACGGTCATCAAGAGCAACGACAAGAAGCGGGCCCGGCTCGAGGCGATGCGGTACGTCCTTTCCCGGCTGGACTACCCCGGCCGGGACGAGTCGGTCATCGGCCGCCCCGACGAGCGGATCGTCGGCGCGGCCGCCGGGCTGCTGGAGCCCGGCGAGCAGGCCGACCGCCAGTTCCCGAAGCTCTGAACCGTATTGGCGCTCGGCTGTGGCTGTGGCGCTGTTCGCGGGGCTGTGTGGCGCCGCGGCCTCGGGTAGATGGTGGGAGCGGTCTGTGAGGATCGGGACATGTCGCGCACGTTCGAGGATCTGGTTGCCGAGGCCGAGTCGGCGCCTGTGGATGGCTGGGGGTTTTCGTGGCTGGAGGGCCGCGCGACCGAGGAACGCCCGTCCTGGGGCTATGCCCGGTTGATGGGTGAACGGATGGCGTTGGCGTCGGTCGCGCTGGATGTCCAGACCGGTGGTGGGGAGGTTCTCGCCGGGGTGTCGAGGTTGCCGGCGGTGACCGTGGCGACCGAGTCCTGGCCGCCGAACCTTGCCCACGCCGCCGCGTTGCTGCGTCCCCGGGGAGTGGCGGTGGTAGCCGCCGGGGATGGGTTTCCTTTCGCCGACGACGCCTTCGACCTGGTGGTCAGCCGTCATCCGGTGGCCACCGGGTGGGTGGAGATCGCCCGGGTGCTGCGGCGGGGCGGGGCGTACCTCTCCCAGCAGGTCGGCCCGGGGAGTGTGTTCGAACTGACCGAGTACTTCCTCGGGCCGCAGCCGCCTGAAACGCGGCACCGGCGCCACCCCGACAGGGCCAGAGCCCAGGCCGAGTCCGCCGGGCTGGAAGTCGTCGACCTGCGGATGGAGTCGCTGCGCACCGAGTTCTTCGACGTGGGAGCGGTGATCTACTTTCTGCGGAAAGTTATCTGGATAGTCCCCGGGTTCACCGTCGCCCGGTACCGCCCGCGGCTCAGGGCCCTGCATGACCGTATCCAGGTCGATGGGTCCTTCGTCGCGCACGCGACGCGGTTTCTCGTCGAGGCCCGCAAGCCCACCTGAGGCTCGGCGCGTGGGCGTCCCCGGGGTGCCCTGGATGTCTCGTCAGCCGATCCCGCCGACACCCGGCGAGGGTGTGCCGACCAGGCGGGTGTTCCGACACTGCGCGCGCCGGCCGGAAAATGATTTTGACGGCTCGTGACGGGCTGGCCTACAGTGACCGCGGCAGCGCCGGACACACACAGCCGGCGCCGACAGTGGAGGAAGCCATGGCTGCCCGGGAACAGTCCCGGGCTTCCGGAGGTCACCCGTCGACCCGGCGCGGTGGCGCTCAGCGCTGACCGCGGGACGCGGCGCGTGACTCCTGGTGCCCGGTGACATATGTCGTCACCCTGCAGAGCACCAGCAAGGAGATCTCGGCGTTGTCCGCACATTCTTCTGTTCCTTCTTCCTCCACTCAGCTCACCGACCAGACCGGCGAACCCTCGCCCGAGTGGTTCACCGAGTTCTTCACCGAACTGCCGAACGAGTTCTGGCGCCGCGCGGCGACGCCGGAGATGACCGCCGCCGACGTCGACTTCGTCGAGACGCGCCTCGGGCTCGCGCCGGGGTCGCGGATCATCGACGTCCCGTGCGGAAGCGGCCGGCACAGCCTCGCGCTGGCGGAGCGCGGCCACCGGGTGACCGGCGTCGACCTGTCGGCGGAGGCGATCGAGCACGCCCGCCGCGCCGCCGCGGCCACGGGCACTGCCGTCGAGTTCGTTCTCGGGGACATGCGGGAGATCGCCCCGTCGGGCTCCTTCGACGCGGCGGTGTGCCTCGGTAACAGTTTCGGCTACCTCACCCCCGCGCAGACCGCGGAGTTCGTCCGTTCCCTCGCCGCGGCGGTGCGCCCCGGCGGGGGCCTCGTCCTCGACTTCGGCGCGACGGCGGAGTCCGTCCTGCCCGGCTTCACCGGCGAGGCGCGCGTCATGCGCACCGGGGACATCACGGTGGAGGCGACGGTCGACTACGACGTGGCCCGCAGCCGGATGCTCAGCCGGTACCGGTTCACCCGCGGTGACGACGTGATGGACACCACCGCCGTCCATCACGTCTACACGTGCGGGCATATCGGTGACCTGTTGGGCGCGGCGGGCTTCACCGACATTGGACGCCACTGCGATCCGGACGGCACGCCCTACCGGCTGGGCGCCGGGCGCCTGCTGGTCACCGCACGCCGGGGCCGGCTACCCGTCGTCCCTTAGGGACCCCAGCTGGTCATGGACACGGAGAGTAGTCGCTCCTAGGCTGCCGGTTGTCGACGGCTAGGCCGCCAGCCGCGACGGTGGGGGTCGTCGATGATTGTGCCTGCGTGTTTGAAAGCCGTCCCGTCCAGTAGGCGGATGGTCGCGATGGGTGCAGTCCTGGCCGTCTTCCTGCTACTGATCGTGACGGTGGAGGTCCTGCTCGCGGGGGCCGCGGGGGCCGCGACGGGTCCCGCGGCCCCCGGTGCCCCCACAGCTGCCAGGGGGCCTGTCCTCACGGCCGGCCCCGCCGGCGGCGTGTCCGCTCCCGGCGCCGTACCCCTTCCCGTTCCCGCCGGGAGGACGGCGGCGGCGCTGGCCGCTCCCGGGTGCGGCTCGGGTCGGGTGGGCCACTCGCGCCTGCTGGTCGGCGAGAGCACCACGTTCGGCGGGTGCGGCTTCGCGCCGGGCACGCTCGTCGAGATCGCGGCCAACGGCGTCCCGTCGGACGCGACCACGGCGGACGCCGCGGGGAGGATCGCGGTCCCGGTCAGCTTCATGTCGCTGGGGACGAAGCTGCTCACCGCGACCGGCGCCGGTGCCCCGCCGGCCGCGGCTGCGGGCGGCGCCCCGCGCGCGGTCCCGCTCCCGGCCACCGGTGTGCCGGCGGCGGCCGGGGCCACGGGGGTCCCGGCCGCCGGGACGTCCCCGCTCACTCTCACCGCGACGGTTCTCGTGGTCGGGTCCCCGACGGGGGCGGACGATGACGCCGACAGCTCCGACTACGGGCACGGCGGACACAAGCCTTCGAAGGACAGCGGTAGCTCGACCACCACGCCCACCACGCCCACCACGACCACCACGCCCACCGGGCTGACGCTGGGGGAGGTCATCGCGCTCCTGCAGCTTCTCCAGAGCCAGCAGAGCGCCACAGTGGTCTCCGACAGGGGCCTCACCCCGAGACTGGGCAGCCTGACCCTGGGTGATCTCGCGGGCGACGAGGTGGCGGCCGCGGAGGAGACGGCGGCCGCGGACGAGACGGCGGCCGCGGACGAGACGGCGGCCGCGGCGTCCAGACGGCCGTCCACGGCGGCGCCCGCCGGCGCGGCCCCGACCCCGACCCCGGCTCCCGCTGCCAGCGGCCCACCGGGCGGCCCACCGGGCGGCCCGCCCGGTGGGCCGCCCGGAACCGGGAAGGGCCAGGCGGGCGGCGAGCTGCCGTTCACCGGGTTGTCGGGTACCGCGCTGACCGCCCTGGCCGGCGCGCTCCTCGTCGGTGGATTCTGGTGGATGCGCCGGCGTCGCGAGCAGTACTGGCGGCAGTCTCCGCCCGGCCTCGTCAGCCCGCCCTGGGCGCCCCGCGGCTGGCCGGACCCGTCGTGGCCGGCACCGTGGCCTGCCGGCCGCGCCTGGCCGGACGGTGGCTGGCCCGGTGGATACTGGCCGAGCGGTAGCTGGCCTACCGGTGCCTGGTCGAGCGGTGGCCAGCCCGGTGACGGCGGGGCGCCCAGCCCCGGCTGGCCCGGCGGCTGGTGGCCCGGCGCGGCCGGTGGATTCGCCTGGTCGGGCGCTCCCAGGGGCTCCTCCGAGCCGGGCACCTCCCGGCCGGCCGGCTCCTGGCCGCGCGCTTCCGGCCACGGCTCGCCGAACTCCGACTCGGAGGAGCCGGAGTTCGGCGAAGAGCCCGAGACTCTCGGTGAGGCCGGGCTTCTCGGCGAGCCGGATCCCTGTGGGCCGGACCGCGGTGGGCCGGAGCGTCCCGCGGAGCCCGAGCATCCGGATGCCGCGGGGCGCGGGGACTGAGCCATCCGGCGCGACCTGAAGCGCCCGCCGCGATCTGGGACATCCGATGCGACCTGAGTCACCTGGTGCGACTATGTCGGCATGTGTCCGGATCGTCCCGGCCTGCCGGATGGGTGCGACTGGTCGGATCGGCCTGTCGTCGAGCCCAGCTGCCCGTTCACCGTCGAGCGGCCCACGATGACGCAGCGCTGGGAGCGGCTCACGTTCGTGCACTGGCCCGTCGATCCCGAGGTCGTCGGCCGGCTGCTGCCCCCCGAACTCGCCGTCGACACCTACGACGACCGGGCCTGGGTGAGCCTGGTGCCCTTCCACATGCGCGTCGCGACGCCCGGCGGGCGCGCCGTGCCCTGGGCGTCCCACTTCTGCGAGACGAATGTCCGGACCTACGTCGTGGACCGGCGGGGCCGGCGCGGGATCTGGTTCTTCTCTCTGGAGGCCGCCCGGCTCGGCGCGGTGCTGGTGGCGCGCACCGGCTTCCGCCTGCCGTACCTCTGGGCCTCGATGACGCTCACCGAGACCGGGGGGCCGTCCGGGGGGCCGGGCGAGATCCGGTACGAGTGCCGGCGTCGCTGGCCCGGCCCGCGGGGTACCTCGAGCCGGGTGCGCATCCGGATCGGCCCGCGCTACCAGCCCGGCGAGCTCGGCCCGCTCGACCACTTCCTCACGGCGCGCTGGATCGTGTTCAGCTCGACCGGATCGAGTCACCGCGCGGTGCGGGCCCACCACGAGCCCTGGCCGCTGTGGCGGGCCCACCCGGAGGAGATCGACGACGGTCTCGTCCGCGCCACCGGCCTGCTGCCGCTGCCCGGCGAGCCACTGGCGCACTACTCGCCCGGGGTCGACGTCCGGATCGGCCCTCCGGAACGGTAGAGGGCTACGGCAGCTTGCGGGCGATGGTCAGGCCGTCCGCGACGGGGAGCATGACCACCTGGACGCGGGGGTCGTCGGCCACCATCCGGTTGAACGCGCGCACGGCGACGGCGCTCGGCTCCGTCACGTCCGCGTCGAGGACCCGGCCGGACTGCAGGACGTTGTCGACGATGATCAGGCCGTTGGGCTTCATCCGGGGCAGCAGCAGCTCGTAGTAGGCGGGGTAGGAGGTCTTGTCGGCGTCGATGAAGGCCAGCTCGAAAACCGGCTCCGCCGGCAGCGCGGCCAGCGAGTCGGCGGCGGGCCCCAGCCGCAGCTCGATGCGGTCGCTCACCCCCGCGCGCTCCCAGTACCGGCGGGCGACGGACGTCCACTGCTCGCTGACGTCGAGGCACAGCAGTCGGCCGCCCGCGGGCAGGCCGCGGGCGATGCTCAGCGCGGAGTAGCCGGTGAACGTGCCGATCTCGATCGCCCGGGACGGCGCGAGGGCCGCGGTCAGGATCGTCAGCAGCGAGCCCTGCTCGGCGGGAATCTGCATCCGGGCGACGCTCCCGAGCGCCGCGGTCTCGGCCGCGAGGTCACTCAGGACCGCGTCGGGCGGGGAGCCGTGCGCCATCAGGTAGGCATACAGCGGCCGTGCCAGGAAGCCCGACTTGCCGTCGTACCTGCCTGCGCCGTTGGGGGAGGCGCCCGGATCGGGGGCGGTACCCGGAGCGGGGGCGGTGCCCGAATCGGGGGCGGCGTCCGAACTGGAGCTCACCGCCGCAGGTTACCCCGCTCGGGCCGGGTCCCGGTGCCACCGCGCCCTGCGTCGTATCACGGTGTGGTATTCCCAAAGAGTTCCACTGCTCGGACCGGCGGTCGGGCCGATACGCTCGTGGGCGTGCTCAGAAGGCTCGATCTGCGCTCCGCGCAGCCCACCACGTCGGACGTCCGTCGGCTCTTCCCACGGGCGGCCGTGGACGTCGACGTCGCGATGGACGCGGTCCGCCCCGTCTGCGACGACGTGCGCGACCGTGGTGACGCGGCCGTCCTCGACGCCGCGGAGCGCTTCGACCGGGTCCGCCCGGCCGAGCTGCGGGTACCGGCCGACGCGCTCGCGAGCGCGCTCGCGGCCCTCGACCCGGCGGTCCGTGACGCGCTGACCGAGGCGATCCGCCGTGCGCGGCTGGTGCACCGGGCCCAGCTCCGGGAGCCGGTGGTCGTCGAGGTGGCCCCCGGCACGAAGGTCACCGAGCGCTGGATCCCGGTCGGCCGGGTCGGCCTCTACGTGCCGGGCGGGCGGGTCGCCTACCCCAGCAGCGTGGTCATGAACGTCGTCCCCGCGCAGGAGGCTGGCGTCGCCTCGCTGGCGGTGGCCTCGCCGCCCCAGGTCGACAACGGCGGCCTGCCGCATCCGGTCGTGCTGGCCGCCTGCGCCCTGCTCGGGGTCGACGAGGTCTACGCGGCCGGCGGCGCCCAGGCCGTCGCGATGTTCGCGCACGGCACCGAGAGCTGCCCGGCCGTCGATGTCGTCACCGGCCCCGGCAACGTCTACGTCACCGCGGCGAAGCGGCTGCTGCGCGGGCTGGTCGGCGTCGACGCCGAGGCGGGCCCGACCGAGGTCGCCATCCTCGCCGACGGCTCGGCCCGCCCCGACTTCGTCGCCGCCGACCTGATCGCGCAGGCCGAGCACGACCCGATGGCCGCCTGCCTGCTGGTCACGACGTCGCCCGAGCTGGCCGACGCCGTCGACGTCGAGCTCGACAAGCAGGTCCCCGCCACCCGGCACCGGGAGCGGGTCGCCGAGGCCCTGGCCGGCCAGGGCGCCGTGGCGATCGTCGCCGACGTCGACGCGGGTCTCGCGGTCGTCGACGCCTGGGCCGCCGAGCACCTGGAGATCCACACCGCGGACGCGGCGGGGGTCGCCGCCCGGGTGCGCAACGCGGGCGCGATCTTCGTCGGTGCCTACGCGCCCGTCCCGCTCGGGGACTACCTCGCCGGCTCGAACCACGTCCTGCCCACCGGCGGCACCGCGCGGCACTCCAGTGGCCTCGCCGTGTCCGCCTTCCAGCGCCAGGTCCATGTCGTCGAGTGCGGCCCCGAGGCGCTCGCCGACGTCGCGCCCCGCATCGCCGCGCTCGGCGGAGCCGAGGACCTGATCGCCCACGTCGACGCGGTGGAGGTACGGGCCCGATGACCGGGAACATCAGCGGAGCGGGCGACGCCGCCCCCTCGGGCGACAGCCCCGGCCCGGGCGACAGCCCCGGCCCGGGCGACGGCGCCGGCCTGGGTGACGGCGCAGGTCCCAGCGGGGTGCTTCCGGGGGCGCCGGCCGGCCAGGGCGCGCCCGTCGGTGGCCGCGGGCGGCTGCGCTCCGCTGCGGCCACCCCGGCCGACCGTGCCCCGTGGCGGCCCGTCACCCTGGACGACCTGCCCCTGCGTGACGACCTGCGGGGGATGTCGCCCTACGGCGCGCCCCAGATCGACGTCCCGGTGCGGCTGAACACCAACGAGAACCCGCACCCGCCGTCCGCCGGGCTCGTGGATGCGCTCGGCAAGGCCGCGACCCTCGCCGCGACCGAGGCCAACCGCTATCCCGACCGGGAGGCCGAGGCTCTGCGCGCCGACCTGGCGTACTACCTGACCCCGGACGCCGGTTTCGGCGTGCACGCGGCCCAGGTGTGGGCGGCCAACGGGTCGAACGAGATCCTCCAGCAGCTCTGCCAGGCGTTCGGCGGTCCGGGGCGGGTGGCGGTGGGCTTCGAGCCGTCCTACTCGATGCACCGGCTGATCGCGCTGGCGACCGCCACCGGCTGGGTCGCCGAGTCCCGCGCGGCGGACTTCACCCTCGACGCCGACCGGGTCACCGCCGCGATCCGCCGGTACCGCCCGGCGCTGCTGTTCCTGTGCTCGCCGAACAACCCCACCGCCACCGCACTCGGCGCGGAGGTCATCGCGGCCGCCTGCGACGCCATGGCCGAGGTCAGCTCGGGTGTCGTCGTGGTCGACGAGGCCTACGGCGAGTTCCGCCGGGCCGGCGTCCCCAGCGCGCTCACCCTGCTGCCCGACCACCCCCGGCTGGTCGTCACCCGGACGATGAGCAAGGCGTTCGCGCTGGCCGGCGCCAGGGTCGGCTACCTCGCGGCGCATCCGGCGGTTGTCGACGCGCTGCAGCTCGTCCGCCTGCCCTACCACCTGTCGTCGTTCACCCAGGCGGTCGCGCGCACCGCGCTCGCCCACGCCGACGAGCTGCTCGGCACGGTGGACGCGGTGAAGGCGCAGCGTGACCTGCTCGTCCGGTCCCTGCCGGAGTTCGGCTGCGTGACCGCTCCGAGCGACGCCAACTTCGTGCTGTTCGGCCACTTCACCGACCAGCGCGCCGTGTGGCAGGGCCTGCTCGACGCCGGCGTGCTCGTCCGCGACGTCGGCCTCGACGGCTGGCTGCGGGTGACGGCCGGCCTGCCGAACGAGACGGAGTCCTTCCTCGACGCGCTGCGCCGGGTGCTGACCGCCCGCCCGGCCCTCCTGCGCGCCACCGCGGAGATCAGCTCCTGACCGACCGGGCCTGACCGACCCGACCCGAACATCCGGACCGACCCGAACATCCGGACCGGTACGACCGCCCGGACCGACCAAACAGCCGGCCGGCCGGTCCAGCGCCGCACCAGTGGAGAACCCGAGGGAAACGATGGCACGCACCGCTCGCGTCGAGCGCAAGACCAAGGAGTCGCACGTCCTGATCGAGCTCGACCTCGACGGGACGGGCCTGGCGTCGGCGGAGACCGGCGTCCCGTTCTTCGACCACATGATGGAGCAGCTCGGCAAGCACGGGGGCTTCGACCTCACCGTGCGCACCGAGGGCGACCTGCACATCGACGCGCACCACACCGTCGAGGACACGGCTATCGCGTTCGGCACCGCGCTGCGCGAGGCGCTCGGCGACAAGGCGGGCATCCGCCGTTTCGGCGACGCGACCGTGCCGCTCGACGAGGCGCTGGTGCAGTCGGCCGTCGACCTCTCCGGCCGGCCCTACTGTGTGCACGTCGAGCCGGAGCTGGTCGGCCTGATCGGCACCTACGACACCACGCTCACCCGGCACATCTTCGAGTCGATCACCGCCTCGGCGCGGATCGCGCTGCACGTGCGGGTGCTGTCCGGGCGCAACGCCCACCACGTCGTCGAGGCGCAGTTCAAGTCGGTGGCCCGGGCCATGCGCGACGCTGTGGCGCTCGACGCGCGGGTCGCCGGCGTGCCGTCCACCAAGGGCGTGCTTTGAGCGGCCCGCGGCCGGACGTCGTCGTCCTCGACTACGGCTCGGGGAACCTGCGCTCGGCCGAGCGGGCGCTCGCCCGGGTCGGTGCCGAGGTGACGGTGACGGCGGATCTCGACGCCGCCCGGGCCGCCGACGGGCTCGTCGTCCCCGGGGTCGGCGCCTTCGCGGCGTGCATGGCGGGTGTGGATGCGGTCGGCGGCGGCGAGGTCGTGCGTGAGCGGCTGGCTGCCGGCCGACCGGTCCTCGGGATCTGCGTGGGCATGCAGATCCTCTACCAGCTCGGCGACGAGCATGGTGTGCGGACGGAGGGCCTCGGCGTGCTAGAGGGGAGCGTGCGCCGGCTGACGGCGCCGGTCCTGCCGCACATGGGCTGGAACGTCGTCACGCCCCCACCGGAGTCGGTCCTGTTCGAGGGCGTCGACGCGGAGACGCGTTTCTACTTCGTGCACTCTTACGCGGCGGCGGCGCGGGAGGGTGACACCGTCGCCGAGCACGGCGAGGCGTTCGCCGCCGCCGTCGAGCGCGGACCGCTCGCGGCCACCCAGTTCCATCCGGAGAAGTCCGGCGACGCCGGTGCCCACGTCCTGCGGAACTGGCTGCGCACCCTGAGCTGATCACCCGCAGCGGCCAGCCGCCGCCGAGCCGCAGCAGCCGCCGCCGCCACAGGCGCAGGCGCAGGCGTCGGCTCCGGCCCTGTTGATCAGGGGGCGTCGGGGGCGAGTCGGTCGGTGGTGTAGAGGCGGGCGATGACGTCCTCGATCGCCGGCTCGCCGACCGAGAGGTCGACCAGCGGGTAGCGGGCCGCGATCTCGCTGACCAGCGGTGCCGCGCTGCCACCCGCCGGGAGCTCGAGCCACTGCCGGGCGCCGTGCACCCGCACGACGCGCGCTCCCTCGACGGTCATCGCCGGCAGCGGCTCGGCGAGGTCGACCCGCAGCGTCCGCGTGCCGCCGAGGCGCTCGCGCAGCGTCTCGAGCTCGCCGTCGAAGGCCAGCCGGCCGTGGTCGATGACCATCACCCGCCGGCACAGCTGCTCGACGTCGGTCATGTCGTGGGTGGTGAGCACGATCGTCGTCCCCGCCTCGCGGTTGGTGCGTGCGAGGAACGCGCGGACCGCCGTCTTCGAGACGACGTCCAGGCCGATCGTCGGCTCGTCCAGGTAGACGATCTCCGGGTCGGGCAGGAAGGCGGCCGTGATGTTGCCGCGCATCCGCTGGCCGAGCGAGAGCTGCCGCACCGGGGTGTCGAGGATCGGCGCCAGCGCCAGCATCTCGACGAAATGCTCGAGATTGTTCCGGTATCGCGGCGCCGGGATCCGGTAGATGCGGCGGATCAGTTCGAAGCTGTCGCGTAGTGGCAGGTCCCACCACAGCTGCGAGCGCTGGCCGAAGACCACCCCGATGCGCCGGCTGAGCCGCAGGCGCTGCCGGGACGGGTCCAGCCCGGCCACCCGCAGCCGCCCACCGGACGGCGTCAGGATGCCGACCAGCATCTTGATGGTGGTGCTCTTGCCCGCGCCGTTCGGGCCGAGGTACCCGACGATCTCCCCGGCCCGGACCGTGAACGACAGGTCCGCGACGGCGTGGACGTCCACCCGTTCCCGGCGCATCCAGCCGGCTCGCCGCCGCAGGACGAACGTCTTGCTGACCCCCTCGACGTCGATGACGCCGGTCATGACACTCAGCTCCCGGTGCTGCGGTAGTGGCGGAGGCCGAGGCGCCAGGCCGTCCCGGCGAGCATGGCGGTGACCAGGGCAACGGCGGGGGACAGGAACCGGGTGAGCCCCGGCAGGCCGAACGGGTCGGGCCGATCGAGCACGAACAGGGCCGGCTGCCAGTTCACGAAGGCGATCGGCAGCACCACGGTCATCAGCAGAGCCGTCCGGCGGCCGTAGACCGTCAGCGGGTACTGCGTCGCGAGCGCCGCGCCCTGCCGGACGGCGCCCACGGCGACGGACGCGTCCGGAGCGACGAACAGCACCGCCGCGGTGCCCACCGAGAGGCTCACACTGATCACGATCCCAGTGGTGATCATTAGTGGGAGGACGGCGATCCGGGCGGGGGTCCAGGGGACGTCCAGGGCGGTGAGGCTGATCACGAGGACGGCGGCGGGCTGCACCACCCGTCCTAGCCGCTGCGGGGAGAAGTCCGCGGTCGCGGCCTGCACGAGCACGCTGACGGGGCGGGTGAGCATCGGGTCCAGCTTGCCGTCCTTGATCGGCCAGCCGAGGCGGTCCAGCGGGCCGACCGCGGCCTCGGCGGCGGCGAAGGCGAGGGCCGACGTCCCGTAGAGGAAGGCGACCTCGGCGAGCGAGAAGCCGTCGAGGTCGGGCAGGTGGGCGAACACGATGCCGATCGCGGCGAGGTCCAGCACCGTCGCCGCCATCTCGACGAGGGTGTACAGGACGAGTGAGAGCCGGTACTGGGCCGTCGAGCGGAAGGCGGCGCCGACCAACAGCAGGTAGTGGCCCGCCTCCGCCCGCACCAGCCCGAGCCGCCCGCCCACGCCGCTGTCGGCAACCGTCGCCTGGGTGCCGCTCGGGTGGGTGCCACTCACGTGGGTGCCGGTCGCCGTGGTGCCGGCAGTGCTGATGCCTGCGCCTGCGGCGGCCTCGTCCGTGGTCACCGGTCAGCCTCCCTGTACGACGAGGCGGCGCAGTGCGGCGGTCGTCAGGACGCGGCCGGCCAGGCACAGCAGCAGCGCCCAGACCGCCTGGTAGGCGAGGATCCGTTCCGGGCTGGCGGCCGCGCTCCCGAGGTATGCCGTGCCGCCGGCCGGTGACCCGAGGTAGAGGTCCATCGGCGCCTGGACGACGGCCCCGAACGGCAGGAACCCGGCGATTGTCCCGAGCACGCCGGGGAACAGGCCGAGGGGCAGCACGGCGCCGGAGAAGAACATCATCACGAGCGCGGCGACGGCCTGCACCCCCCGGTCGTCGGTCAGCCAGAACGCGCTGAGCGCGACCAGGTAGCGCAGGCCGAAGCTGACCAGGAGGGCCAGCACGAGACTCGCGGCGAACAGCGCGCCGGTGCCCGACGACCGGGGGAGCCGCAGGTCGAACAGGAACGCTCCGACCACACCCGCGGGTATCGCGCGGGTGGTCAGGTACACCCCGGCCCGCCCGACCTCCAGGCCGAGCCACCACCGCTGGAACCCGACGGGCCGGACGACGTCGGTCTCGACGCCGCCGTCGCGCACCCGCCAGGCCAGGTCGACCATGCCGCCGAAGACGGCGAAGGTGCTGACGAGGGCCTGCCCGACCACGGTGAAGGTGACCGCCGCGGTGGCGTCGTAGCCGGCGAGCCCGGGCCGCTGTTCCCACACGGCCAGTGCCAGGTGGCCGCGCAGGACGGTCAGCACGATGTTGGAGATGACCGAGGCCGCGACCGTCGCTCGGTCGGTGACGTACCGGCGCGCGGCGGCGGACGCGATCGCGGCCCACATCCGCGCGCCGGCCACGGCCCGATCGGCTGCTCCCGGCATCGACGCCTGGTCCGCCGCGTCGAAGGTCATCGCCGACCACGCTAGAACGATCCGTGATCGGAGGATCCCCGGTTCCGTCAACTCGTGTGGTCCCTGTGGTGCGCATCCGCGATGGCCGGGGTGACCCGTAGGGTGGGGATGTGACGTTGACGCTGCTACCCGCGGTGGATGTGGCCGACGGCCTTGCCGTCCGCCTGGTCCAGGGCGAGGCCGGAACCGAGACCTCCTACGGCGACCCGCGCGAGGCGGCGCTGGCCTGGCAGCGCGACGGCGCCGAGTGGATCCATCTGGTCGACCTCGACGCGGCCTTCGGCCGCGGGTCCAACCGTGACCTGATCGCCGAGGTCGTCCGCTCCGTCGACGTGGCCGTCGAGCTCTCCGGCGGTATCCGCGACGACGACTCCCTCGACGCCGCGCTGGCCACCGGAGCGGCCCGGGTCAACATCGGCACGGCGGCGCTCGAGAACCCGGAGTGGGTGCGCAAGGCGATCGACCGGGTCGGCGACCGGATCGCCGTGGGCCTGGACGTCCGCGGCACCACCCTCGCCGCGCGGGGCTGGACGCGCGAGGGCGGTGAGCTCTACGAGGTGCTCGCACGGCTGGACGCCGACGGCTGCGCCCGCTACGTGCTCACCGACGTCCGCCGGGACGGGACCCTCACCGGCCCGAACGTCGAGCTGCTGCGGGCCGTGACGGCCGCGACGACCCGGCCGGTGGTCGCCAGCGGCGGCGTCTCCTCCCTGGAGGACCTGCGCGTGATCGCGACGGTGCCCGGTGTCGAGGGCGCCATCGTCGGCAAGGCGCTCTACGCCGGCGCGTTCACCCTGCCCGAGGCGCTCGCGGTCGCGGCGGAGGTGCCCGCGGCGGGCGCACCGTGACCGTCGCCGTCCGGGTGATCCCCTGCCTCGACGTCGACGGCGGGCGGGTCGTCAAGGGTGTGAACTTCACCGACCTGCGGGACGCGGGCGACCCGGTCGAGATGGCCCGGCTCTACGACGCCGAGGGCGCGGACGAGCTGACCTTCCTCGACATCACCGCGTCCAGCGGGAACCGGGAGACCACGTACGACATCGTCCGGCGCACGGCGGAGCAGGTCTTCATCCCGCTCACCGTCGGCGGCGGGGTGCGCTCGGTCGACGACGTCGACCGGCTGCTGCGCGCCGGCGCGGACAAGGTGGGGATCAACACCGCGGCCGTCGCCCGCCCGGAGCTGGTCCGCGAGTGCGCGCTGCGGTTCGGCAGCCAGTGCATCGTGCTCTCGGTGGACGCCCGCCGCTCCCGCGAGCCGGGCGGCCCCGCCTTCGAGGTGACCACCCACGGCGGGCGCCAGGGCACCGGCATCGACGCGGTCGCCTGGGCCGCGCGGGCCGTCGAGCTGGGCGCCGGCGAGATCCTGCTGAACTCGATGGACGCCGACGGCACCCAGGACGGCTACGACCTGGAAATGATCACGTCGGTCCGCGCGGCGGTGAACGTACCGGTGATCGCCAGCGGTGGCGCCGGCAGCCTCGACCACTTCGCCCCCGCGGTCGGCGCCGGCGCCGACGCCGTGCTGGCCGCCAGCGTCTTCCACTTCGGGCGGATGCGGATCTCCGAGGTGAAGAAGGTGCTGCGCGACGCCGCCATCGCGGTGCGCTGACGGTTTTCTTCCGAACGTCTCCCTTCGAACGCCGGCCTAACGCCGGTTGTCCATCAGCGGTCGGTTGGGTCATTGCTGGGTCGCCGGGCTTCCCGCGGACCAGGATGGCGGGCGCCCCACGGCCGTCCGGATGGTGATCGTCCCTGCGCCGATTCGCTGAGCAGGGGTTTTGCCGGGACTGTTACCGCCGGGTTGCGCGTTGGCGACCTATGGCGACGTCGTCCGGGGGGCGGCGCGCGGCGTCCGGTGATGCCGCGTGCCGTGGTTCCGTGGCGGCCCGTAACCGCGAAACGGAGGAGTCCAGTGCCCGGTGACCCCGCGTCCGGCGAGGCGACCCGCAGGGTGGCAGCGGCCGGCGATGCCGGGGCGGCCCGGCCCGCCGCGGCCGGCTCACCCACGGTGATCGGGCGTGGGCTGGGTGTGCTCGCGATCGCCGTCCGGGAGGAGCCGAGGGTCTTCCTGGTCGCGCTGGCCGGCAGCTCCCTCTACGCGCTGGCGACGGTCGCGAGCTCGCTCGCCCTTGGCGAGATCACCGAGCGCGTCCTCGCCCCGAGCATCGACGACGGCGCCGCCGACTGGAGCGCCGTCATCGGCGCGGCGCTGATCATGGTCGGCATCGGGTTCGCCCGGGCGGCAGGGATGTTCTTCCGCCGCCTGGTCTCCGGAATGATGCAGTACCGGCTGCAGGCCACCTACCGGCGTCGGGTCACCCGCCAGTACCTGCGGCTGCCGCTCGCCTGGCACCAGCGGCACTCGACCGGTTCGCTGCTGTCCAACGCGAACGCGGACGTAGAGGCCACGTGGGCGCCGATCGCGCCGCTGCCGTTCGCCGCCGGCGTGCTGGTCATGCTCGCCGCGGCGCTGGCCCTGCTGATCGCGACCGACCCGCTGCTGGCCCTGGTGGGCTGTGTCGTGTTCCCCGCGTTCGGTGTCGTCAACGTGGTCTACGGCCGGTGGGTGTCGCCGCTCTACGGCCGCGCCCAGCGCCTGCGAGCCGAGGTCAGCGGGGTCGCCCACGAGTCCTTCGACGGCGCGCTCGTCGTGAAGACCCTGGGTCGGGAGGCCGACGAGACGGCCCGCTTCGCTGTCAAGGCCGGCGAGCTGCGCGACGCGATGGTCCGCGCGGGCCAGGTCCGGGGCATGTTCGACCCGGTCATGGAGGCGCTGCCCAACCTCGGCGTGCTGGCCGTGATCGTCGTCGGAGCGGTCCGCATCGACGGCGGCTCGCTCACCGTCGGTGAGCTGGTTCGGGTCGCCTACCTGTTCACCCTGCTGGCCTTCCCGATCAGAGCGATCGGATGGGTCTTCGGTGAGCTGCCCAGGTCCGTCGTCGGGCACGAGCGGGTGGACGCGGTGCTCACGGCCCGCGGCGGCCTCGGCTTCGGCTCCGCCGCCCTCGCCGGCTCCGGCCCGGCGGCGCTGCGCGTCACCGGCGTCGGATACGGCTACCCGGTGCAGACCGCCGGCGACCACGACGACGTCACGGACACCTCCGCGAACATCCCCGCCGCCAGGTCGCCGTCCACCGGGGCGGTCTCGCCGGTCTCCGCCGGCGCCTCCTCCGACGCCGCCAACGGTGCCCCCGCTGCCGCCGTCGACGACGCTTCGGGTGGCGGCGGCGCGGCGGGCTCCGGGGCGGTGTGGGCCGCGCTGCACGGGGTGACCTTCGACGTGGCCCCCGGCCGGGTGGTCGCGCTGACGGGGCGCACCGGTGCCGGCAAGTCGACCCTGGTGAACCTCCTCGCCCGCCTGGTCGACCCCAACTCGGGCACCGTCCGGATCGACGGCGTGGACCTGCGTGACCTGGCGATGGGCGAGGTGACCCGCGCGGTCGCGCTCGTCCCCCAGCAGACGTTCCTGTTCGACGACACCGTGCGGGTGAACGTCGCCCTCGGCCTGGACGTCGACGACGAGACCGTGTGGGAGGCCCTGCGCCGGGCCCAGGCGGAGCGCTTCGTCCGCGCCCTGCCAGCCGGCCTCGACACCAGGGTGGGGGAGCGGGGGACCACGCTCTCCGGCGGTCAGCGCCAGCGGATCGGCCTCGCCCGCGCGCTTGTGCGCGACCCGCGGCTGCTGATCCTCGACGACGCGACGTCCAGCGTCGACCCGCGGATCGAGTCGTCCATCCTCGCCGGGCTGCGGGAGCGGGCGGGGGCGTCGACGGTGGTGATCGTCGCGCACCGGCGGTCCACCGTCGAGCTCGCCGACGAGGTCGTACACCTGGAGGACGGCCGTGTCACCGCGCAGGGCACCCACCGGGAGCTTCTGGCCAGCTCGCCCGGCTACGCGGAGCTGCTGACGGCCTACGACGAGGACACGGACGCCGGGACCGGCGACGGGCCGACCCCGGGAACGCGGGGGGAGCCCGGGCCTCACCAGGTGCCGGCGCCGGGCTCTTCCGGGCTGAACACCGCCGCATCGGGTACCGCCGCGCCTGTCGACGCGGCCTCGGTCGGAGTGCTGACGGTTCCGGACCAGGAGGGCGCACGATGAGCTCCGACGGCCTGTGGGCGACCGGGGGCCGGCTGCGCCGGCTCGTGCCGGAGCTGACCGCCGGCATCGCCGGAACCCTGGCCCTCGCCGTGACCGCCACCGTGGGCAAGGTGGTGATCCCCGTCGTGGTCCAGCAGACGCTCGACCGCGGTGTCTGGGAGGGCGGAGCGGACCTCGGCCTCGTCGGAGTCTCGGTGGCCCTCGCCGCGGTCGCCATCCTGATCACCGCGCTCGCGGCGTTCCGGATGAACGTGCGGCTCTACCGCGTCTCCGAGAGCGCGCTGGCCACCCTGCGCGTCCGGGCCTTCCGTCACGTCCACGACCTGTCGATGCTGAGCCAGTCCGCGCAGCGGCGCGGCTCGCTGACCTCCCGGGTCACCAGTGACATCGACACGATGTCGCAGTTCCTCCAGTTCGGCGGCGTCATGCTGATCGTCGCCACCGGGCAGATGCTGATCGCCACGATCCTCATGTTCGTCTACTCCTGGCAGCTGGCCCTGCTGGTGTACGCGTTCTTCGTCCCGCTGGTCATCGCCACCCGGCGTTTCCAGAAGCGGCTGGCGGTGCGGTACGGGAAGGTGCGGGAGCGGGTCGGGGACATGCTCGGCGCGATCTCGGAGTCGGTGGTCGGCGCCCAGGTCGTGCGGGCCTACGGCGCGCAGGACCGCACCTCCCGGCGCATCGACGGCACGGTGGAGGACTACCGCGCCGCACAGACCCACGCCCAGACCCTGGTGGCGGGGGTGTTCGCCGGAGTCGAGACGGTCGCCGCGCTCACCACCGCGGGGGTGGTGATCGTCGGGGTCGCGATCGGCGTCGACGGATCGCTGACCACCGGGCAGCTGGTGGCCTTCCTGTTCCTCCTCACGCTGTTCGTGATGCCCATCCAGTCACTGACCGAGGTACTGAACGACGGCGCGAACGCCTTCGCCGGGCTGCGGCGGGTCCTCGACGTCCTCGACACCCCGTCGGACGTCCGCGATCCGGCCGAGGACACCGATGGCGTGGCGCTGCCCGACGGGCCGCTCGGCGTGCGGTTCGACCATGTCGGATTCGCCTACCCGGGCGGCCCGCCGGTGCTCCACGACGTGACGCTCGACCTCGCGCCGCACCGGCGGGTGGCCGTCGTCGGGGAGACCGGCTCCGGCAAGACGACGATGGCGAAGCTGCTCACCCGGCTCATGGACCCCACCGACGGCACCGTGCTGATCGGCGGCGTCCCGCTGAACCAGGTGCGGTTCGACTCGCTACGGGGCCGGGTGGTCATGGTGCCGCAGGACGGGTTCCTGTTCGACCTCACCGTCGCCGGCAACGTCCGGTACGGGCGGCCGGACGCCTCCGACGCCGAGATCGTGAACGCCTTCGCGCAGCTCGGCCTGGGCGACTGGCTCGCCGGCCTGCCCGCCGGCATCGCCACCCCGGTGGGGGAACGCGGCGAGCTGCTCTCCGCCGGCGAACGCCAGCTCGTGGCGCTTGCCCGTGCCCAGCTCGCCGACCCCGACCTGCTCGTCCTCGACGAGGCGACCTCCGCCGTCGACCCGGCGACCGAAGTGAAGATCGCCACAGCCCTGCTCGAGCTCACCAGGGGACGCACCTCCGTCACCATCGCGCACCGACTCTCCACCGCGGAGGCCGCCGACGAGGTCGTCGTGGTCGACGCCGGGCGGGTCGTCCAGCGCGGGACGCACACAGAGCTGGTCGCCGTGCCCGGGGTCTACCGGCGGCTGCACGAATCCTGGGCGGCCGGGGTCTCGTCGCACTGACCGCCGCCCGGAGGGGTGACCCCGGTCGGCGGGCCCCGGCCCGCCTGCCGTGGTGACCTGGAGGCCTGCTGGCCGCGGCGGGCAGAATGGGCGGGTGACCGCACGTGCCTCCGATCTCGACCCCGCCATCGCGCGGCAGCTCAAGCGGGACGGCTCCGGACTGTTCCCGGCCGTCGCCCAGCAGTACGACTCGGGTGAGGTGCTCATGGTCGGATGGATGGACGACGAGGCGTTGCACCGGACCCTCACCACCGGCCGGGCCACCTACTGGAGCCGCAGCCGGGCCGAGTACTGGGTCAAGGGCGACACCAGCGGGCACGTGCAGTGGGTGCGGTCGGTCGCCCTCGACTGCGACGGCGACACCGTGCTGGTCCAGGTGGACCAGGTGGGCCCGGCCTGCCACACCGGCACGCGTACCTGCTTCACCGGCCGCGAGCTGCAGGTCGGTGGCGCCCGGCCCCTGCCGCCCACGGCCGTGAACCCCACGCCGCCGCCGACCTCCACGCCCATGTCCATGCCGGCAGCGGCGCCGGCGCCGACGACGGGAGCACCACGATGACCACCGGCGAGATCACACCGAGCCGGGCGGAGTTCCACGAGCTCGCCGCGCGCCAGCCGGTCGTCGCGGTGTCCCGCCGCCTGCTCGCCGACGGCGAGACACCGGTCGGGGTCTACCGCAAGCTGGCCGGCGGGCCGGGGACGTTTCTGCTCGAGTCCGCCGAGCACGGGGGCGTGTGGTCGCGTTACTCCTTCGTCGGCGTCCGTGCCGCGGCCACACTCACCGAACGGGACGGGCAGGCCGCCTGGACGGACGGAACCCCGCCGCCCGGTGTCCCGCTCGCCGGCGACCCGCTCGATGTCCTGCGTGCCGTGGAACGCCAGCTCTGCTCGGCCCGGCCGAGTGGCACTCCGCCGCTGCTGGGCGGCCTGGTCGGGTACCTCTCGTACGACATCGTCCGGCGCATCGAGCGGCTGCCCGCCCGGGCAACCGACGATCTCGGGATGCCCGAGCTGCGGATGCTCCTGACGACCGACCTCGCCGTCCTCGACCACACCGACGGATCGTGCCAGCTCGTCGCGAACATCTTCACCGGCGCCGGGGACCCGGCCGAAGCAGCGGACCCGGCTGGCCCAGGAGCGGCGGGCGGACCGTCCGCGCGGCGGGCGGAGCTGGACGCCGCCTACGACGATGCGGTGCACCGCATCGAGGTGATGACGGCAGATCTCGGCAAGTGGAGTGAGCCGACCGTGGCGACCACGACCGGGGCGTCCACAGGCGTGCGCGACTTCGCCTCCGCAACCCCGCCCGGCGGCTTCCACGCCGCCGTCGAGCGGTCGATCGAGGAGATCCGGGCGGGGGAGTGCTTCCAGATCGTGGTCTCCCAGCGGTTCGAGCGCCCCACCACCGCTGACGCCCTCGACGTCTACCGGGTCCTGCGGGCGTCGAACCCCAGCCCCTACATGTACCTGCTGCGGTTCGCCGATCATGATGTGGTCGGCTCGTCGCCGGAGGCGCACGTCAAGGTCACCGGCCGCCGGGCGTTGCTGCACCCGATCGCGGGCAGCCGGCCGCGGGGCGAGACCCCCGAGCGCGATGCCGAACTGGCCGCCCAGCTCCTGGCCGATCCGAAGGAACGGTCCGAGCACGTGATGCTGGTCGACCTGGTCCGCAATGATCTCGGGCGGGTCTGCGTGCCCGGATCGGTGCGGGTGGTCGAGTTCGCGTCCGTCGAGCGGTTCTCGCACATCATGCACATCGTCTCCACCGTGATCGGTGAGGTGGCGCCCGAGCGCAGCGCGGTCGACGTCCTCGCCGCGACCTTTCCCGCCGGGACGTTGTCGGGAGCGCCCAAGGTGCGGGCCATGGAGATCATCGACGAGCTCGAGCCGACGAGGCGCGGCCTGTACGGCGGGGTCGTGGGATATCTCGATTTCGGCGGTGACCTCGACACCGCGATCGCCATCCGCACAGCGGTCCTCCGTTCAGGAATGGCCTACGTGCAGGCCGGCGCCGGGATCGTGGCGGACTCCGTTCCCGACACCGAGGATCTCGAGAGCCGGACGAAGGCCGCGGCGGTTCTCCGCGCGATCGAGGTGGCGGAGTCGCTCCGCCCGCCGGTATGACAGCGCCCGCCGACCTGCCCGCGCCCGCAGGAAGCCCCGCTCCCGGCGCCCGCCGGGAGCGAGCGCTCGCCATGGTCGCGTGCCTGGTCGGATCCGCCGTCGTCCTGTTCAGCGCCAGCGCGACCTGGGTCTCGGCCCAAGTTCAGGCCGGCACGGGCGGGCAGGCCTCGGCCGTGGCGGCGCCCCTGCCGGTGAAGTGGTCGGGAGAATCGCTCGCCCCGGCCGCCACCGCGCTGGCGCTGCTCGGGCTCGCCGCCACCTTGGCGATCATCGCGACCAGGCGCGTGGGGCGGACCTTGGTGGGCGTGCTCCTGGCGGGTGCAGGGGTCGCGATCTTCCTGATCGTCGGCGGGATCGCGCTCGACCCGATGGCCGCGGTGCGGGGGACCGACGAGGTCAGGGCGCTCGTCCCCATCGGGGATCCGACCATCCTCGATCTTTCCCGCACCGTGGCTCCATGGCTCGCCTCCTTCGGTGGTCTCGTGCTTGCGATCACGGGTGCCGTCGTCGTCGCGCGCGCCGGGACCTGGCCGGCCATGTCCGGCCGCTACCAGGCCCGCGCAGCCGCACCCGCTGACGCCTGGGACGCCATCGAGCGGGGCCAGGACCCCACCTGACCATCAGGACTTCTCCTCTCGTTCGGGGAACGCGTCCCGCGCGGGGGCGGGAGCGCCGTCGACCTTCTGCTCGGGATCTGCCGTCGTGAGCCGGAGCCGCTGGCCGGCCAGGGCGGCGAAGGTCAGGTCATTACGCTCGATGTCCGCCTCGAGCAGGGAGATGAGCTCGTCCATCCGCGCGATGCGGCGGTCGAGATCCTGAACCTGCGTGATCAGCAGGTCATGCTCCGTCACCGGATCGTTCACGGGAACGCGGGACGCCGTGCCCGGGCCTGGCCGCGGAGGGCGGCCGGGCGTGTCTGGCGCGCCGCTGAGCCCCGCCCGACCCGTGCCGCCGGCACGCTCCTCAGGCGCTCCGCGGCCCTCGGGACCGCCTCCGCCGGTCTCGGTCTGGGCACCTGGCGGGGCGGTGAGCCGCGGCGGCGCCGCGCCCACTGATCCGCAGGCCACGGGACTCGCCGGCGAGAGGTCCGCGGCACCCGCTGCGCCGGTGGCCGCCGGGCCCGTGGGTCGGGGAGCCGCGGAGCCACCCGGGCTCGTGGCGGGGCGGCCGGGCGCTGGGTGCTCCGGCGTCGCGCCGCGTACTCGGGACGATGATCGCGAATTCTGGCCGATCCTCTCGTCGGCGCCACCTTCCGGCGCACTCGGAACGGGCGGCCCGGCGGGGGTGGGAATGTCGCCGGAGACCCGGCGAGCGGACCACACGGCGGCGGCGGACCAGGCCGCGACGAGCCGTTCCGAGCCGCCCCGGCGGGCCCGCGGGTAGGCCGTATCTGACCTCCGTGCCGCGTCCGCGGCGTCTCGAGGCCTCGGCTCGTCACTCCACATCGCGCCTCCCGAATCCACTCGTGTTCGAACGTGTGTTCGATGATACGGGTCGGTGGCGGACCGTCAAAGTGTCGGGTGCGCGGGCGTGTCGCGAGGTGTCTGCCCAGGTGTCGTGCCGTGGTCACGCGAGTGCGTCCGGTATCAGGGCCAACAGGAGCACCACTACCGTCGGTCGGGGCTCCGTCGCTCTTCCCGCGATCTCTCGGGTTGGTCTGGCCTCGACGTCGACGTCAGAGGTGCGGCCACTCGGATGGCCAATGCGTGGACAACCACGAATCGTGACGGCTCGGCGCCGCGGGTGGGGGCGACGGGCCTCGGGCTCGAGACTGCCCTACCATCGGCGGCATGGCAGCCGCGACTGGCACGAGCGCGGGGCGATGAACGCTCTCGAGGAGATCCTCGACGGGGTCAGAGCAGATCTGGCCGTCCGTGAGCGGGAAACGTCCCTGGCAGCTCTGAAACAACGTGTTGAGCGTGTACCCGATCCCCGGGACGCGCTGGCGGTGCTGCGCGCACCGCGGGTTTCGGTGATCGCGGAGATCAAGCGCCGCTCGCCGTCCAGGGGTGCGCTCGCGACGATCGCCGATCCGGCGGCGCTCGCCTCGCTCTACGAGCAGGCGGGCGCCGCGGCGGTCAGCGTCCTCACCGAGCAGCGGCGGTTCGGCGGCTCGCTGGCCGATCTGGACGCCGTCCGGGTGGCCGTCGACATCCCCGTCCTGCGCAAGGACTTCGTGGTCTCGCCGTACCAGGTCCTCGAGGCGCGGGCGCATGGCGCCGACATGGTCCTGCTGATCGTGGCCGCGCTCGATCAGCCGAGGCTGATCGGGCTGCTCGAGCGGGTCGAGTCGCTGGGCATGACCGCGCTGGTCGAGGTGCACGACGAGACCGAGATGCTGCGGGCTCTCGACGCGGGCGCCCGGCTGGTCGGGGTCAACGCCCGCAACCTGCGCACCCTCGAGGTGGACAGGGAGACCTTCGCCCGGCTCGCGCCGATGGTCCCGCAGGGGGTCCTGAAGGTCGCCGAGTCCGGCGTGCGCGGCCCGCGCGACCTGCTCCAGTACGCGGGTGCCGGGGCCGACGCGGTGCTGGTCGGGGAGGCCGCCGTGACCGGCGGCGACCCGCGCCAGTTCGTCGCCGATCTCGTGACCGCCGGAACGCATCCCGCCACCCGTATCGCGCACTGACCCACCGACCGCTCGGGCGCCGTGTCAGGCGGTCGGCCGAGCGGTCGCCGGCCGGGCCCGCACGGGTGCTCTGTGTTCGGAGCGTCTCCGGGCGGGGCCCGGCCCCGCACGTCACCTCGGTGGGGGTGGGCGCCGGTACAGTCGGGGCCGTGACAGCTCGATCCGTCGACACCACCGCCGACCCGACCTCCGCCATCGATCCGAGCCGTGCCACCGACCCGAGCCGCGCGACCGGCCCGGTCGAGGTCGGCACGTGGTCGGCCGCCCAGGCAGCGGGGAACTGGCAGGCCGTACCGGACGCCGCCGGCCACTACGGCCGTTTCGGCGGGCGGTTTGTCCCGGAGGCGCTGTTCGCGGCGCTCGACGAGCTCACCGCGGCCTACGAGGCCGCCCGGGTCGACCCCGCCTTCGTCGATGAGCTCGACCGCCTGTTGGCGAGCTACGCAGGGCGCCCGACGCCGCTGACCTCGGCCGACCGGCTCACGGAGCGGATCGGTGGCGCGCGCATCCTGCTCAAGCGCGAGGATCTCGCGCACACCGGCTCGCACAAGATCAACAATGTTCTCGGGCAGTGCCTCCTCACCCGGCGGATGGGCAAGACCCGGGTGATCGCCGAGACCGGAGCCGGTCAGCACGGCGTGGCCACCGCCACCGCCTGCGCCCTGCTGGGGCTGGAGTGCGTCGTCTACATGGGCGAGGAGGACACTCGCCGGCAGGCGCTCAACGTCGCCCGGATGCGCCTGCTCGGTGCCGAGGTGGTCCCCGTCGCGTCGGGCAGCCGCACCCTGAAGGACGCCATCAACGAGGCCATGCGCGACTGGGTGGCCACCGTCGACTCGACCCACTACTGCATCGGGTCCGTGATGGGCCCGCACCCGTTCCCGATGATGGTCCGTGACTTCCAGCGGATCATCGGCGTGGAGGCACGTCAGCAGACGCTCGACCTGCTCGGCCGCCTGCCCGACGCCGTCGTCGCCTGTGTCGGGGGCGGGTCGAACGCGATGGGCGTCTTCCACCGCTTCATCCCGGACACCGAGGTCGCCCTGATCGGCTGCGAGGCCGGCGGCGACGGAGTGGTGACGGGCCGCCACGCCGCGGCGATCGCCGGGGGCGCGCCCGGGGTCCTGCACGGCATGCGGACCTTCCTCCTCCAGGACGCGGACGGCCAGACCCAGGTCTCCCATTCCATCTCGGCCGGGCTCGACTACCCGGGCATCGGCCCTGAGCACGCCCTCCTGCACGAGACCGGCCGGGCCAGCTACCGGGTGGTCGACGACAGCGCCGCGATGGAGGCACTGGCGCTGGTCGCGCGGACGGAGGGCATCCTCGTCGCGATCGAGAGCGCACACGCCTTCGCTGGCGCGTTCGAGGTGGCCCGTGAGCTCGGCCCGGACGCCGTCGTCCTGGTCAACTGCTCCGGCCGAGGAGACAAGGACGTCGACACGGCCGCCCGCTGGTTCGATCTGCTGGACACGGACGACACGGGCGCCGAGTCCCGGGGCGAGGACGCAACCCCGGCCATCGAACCGTCCGCCTGACGACAACGACGAGGAACGGACGCACGGTGCGGAGTCAAGTGGCGCACGACCAGTCGGCCCAGCAGGCACGGGCCCAGGAGCAGCCGGCGAACGACCAGCCGGCGCCGAGCCGGCTCGAGCCGTCCGGGCAGCGGTCCGCCCGGCCCGGCGGGCCGAGCCCGCTCGACGAGGCCTTCGCGGCCGCGCGCAAGGACGGGCGGGCGGTGCTCGTCGGCTATCTCCCCGCGGGGTTCCCGACGGTGGACCGCGGCATCGCGGCGATGCGGGCGATGGTCGCGGCGGGCGTGGACGTCGTCGAGGTCGGCCTGCCCTACTCGGATCCGACCATGGACGGCCCGGTCATCCAGGACGCCGCGGACACCGCGCTGCGCGGCGGCGTGACCACCAGAGACGTGCTGCGCACGGTCGAGGCGGTCGCCGAGACCGGGGCCCCCACCCTGGTGATGACCTACTGGAACCCGGTGGAGCGGTACGGCATGGAGGCGTTCGCCGCCGACCTGGCTGCCGCCGGCGGGGCCGGGGCGATCACCCCCGACCTGCCGCCGGAGGAGGCCGGCCCGTGGCTCGCGGCCAGCGCCACCCACGGCCTCGACCCGGTCTTCCTGGTCGCGCCGAGCTCGACCACCGAACGGCTGCGCCTGGTGACGGCGCACAGCGGCGGCTTCGTCTACGCGGCGTCGACCATGGGCGTCACCGGTGCGCGCGCCGCCGTCGGTGTGAAGGCGGCCGGCCTGGTCGCCCGGGTCCGGGAGGTGACCGACCTGCCTGTGGCGGTTGGCCTCGGCGTCAGCACCGGTGCCCAGGCGTCCGAGGTGGCCGGCTTCGCCGACGGCGTCATCGTGGGCTCGGCGCTGGTCCGGGCCCTGGCGGCCGACGCGCGGGACGGTGCCTACGGCGTCGGTGCGATCGAGCGGCTGGCGGTCGAGCTCGCCGCCGGCGTGCGTTCGGCCACCGCCTGACCAGGCGGCCTCCGGTCGTCCCGCGCTCGCCGCGGTCCGCGGGCGCCGCCATCCGCAGGCGTTCGCCGCCATCCGGCGGTGTGGACGGGCGTGGGTCCGTCGGCGGTAGGCGGGCTGGCCTTGCCGCCGGCTGAGTACGGGGAGATAGCCTGACGCTCGTGGTGCTCGCTGCGATACCCAGTCCTTCCCGAGGGGTCGTGCATCTGGGACCAGTCCCGTTGCGCGCCTATGCGTTGATGATCGTCCTGGGGATCATCGTCGCTGTCGCCGTCACAGCCCGGCGGTTGCGGGCCCGGGGCGCGGATCCGGTGATCGCCAGCGAGGTGGCGTACTGGGCGGTCCCGTTCGGGATCGTCGGCGCGCGGATCTACCACGTCGTCAGCAGCCCCGAGGCCTACTTCGGTACGGACGGCGATCTGCTGGCCGTGTTCGAGGTGTGGAACGGCGGCCTGGCGATCTGGGGCGCGATCTCCGGTGGCGCGCTCGGCGCCTGGATCGCCTGCCGCCGGATGCGCGTCCCGTTCGGCCTGTTCGCCGACGCGGCCGCGCCGGGCCTCGCCCTCTCGCAGGCGATCGGGCGCTGGGGTAACTGGTTCAACCAGGAGCTGTACGGCCGTGCGACGGACGTGCCCTGGGCGGTCCGCATCGACCCGGCTCACCAGATGATCCCGGGTGTGACGACGTACCACCCGACGTTCCTCTACGAGTCGCTGTGGAACCTCGCGGTCGCCGGGGTGCTTCTGTTGGTCGACAGGCGTTGGCGGCTGGGCCGCGGCCGGCTGTTCTTCCTCTACGTGGCGCTCTACACCATCGGAAGGCTGTGGATCGAGGCCCTGCGGATCGACACCGCGGAGAAGGTCCTCGGGCTGCGGATCAACATCTGGGTCTCGATCGTGGTCTTCCTGCTGGCCCTGCTGGCGCTGGCGTTGGTCCGTCGCCCGATCGACCCGGACGTCGGCTGGACCAGCCCCGCCACCGACGGCGCCGCCACCGCCACCGCCACCGGCGACAGCGACGGCGACGGCGAGACGGCAGCCACGAGTGCCGTCGCCCCGGTCGGTGCCTCCCTCGGCTCCGCCGCGGATTCCGGCGGTGTGGCTGCCGGCGGTAACACCGCGGCGGCTCCCGGCACGGGGCCAGCCGACGGCCAGGTCGCGCCCGGCGGACCCGCCGGGCCGAGTGGCGGTGCCAGCGGTGCGGTCGGCGCCGCCGGCGGCCTGGTCGGCGGTACCGGGACCGCCGGTGACCCGGTCACCGAGCCAGCCGCGCCCGGCCTGCCGGCGCCGTCCGGCCACGACCAGCGGTCGGGGTAGGCCGCCGCACCCGGCGGCGGGGATCACTGGCGCGGTCGCCGGGCCCGCGACCGGGTTGACGTTTCGGGCGGACCCCCGTCCGACCAGGACAGCCCCGTGTCCCCGGGACGTCGGTGTCTCCGGGGGACGTTCGCGGCCGCCGGATCCTGGAATAGGTCCGTTCCTTGGCCGGGCGGAGCGGCAGCCGGACGAGATCCGTACACTGCGGACCGGGAGTGTGTCGTCACCCGGGTCGGCTGTCCGTCCGGGCCGGGTCGCCGGGCGACGCGTTCGGTGACAATGATGTTGCCTCGCTGTGACATTTTCTGTCATCGACGCCTTTTACCTGAACTTCGTTGATCGTCCAGGAAATCTGCCGTCATCTTGCTGTGACCTGGCGGACATTAGCGATCACGGCGGATCCGGCGCGCTCATGGCACACTCGGTAGAGGCGTGGAGCTGGCGACCAGCCCGTCATCTCGTCGCGCCGCCCTCCGGACAGCGTCGTCCGCTCCCATCGGCCCTTGAAGATGGACAGGACACCGCCGGATGCCGACTGCGCAAGGTCTCTACGACCCCACCTTCGAACACGACGCCTGTGGCGTCGGCTTCGTCGTCGATGTGCACGGCCGGCGCAGTCATGAGCTGGTCGATCAGGGTCTGACCGTGCTGCGCAACCTCGATCACCGGGGCGCGTCGGGCAGCGATCCCGACACCGGTGACGGCGCGGGCATCCTCGTCCAGGTCCCGGACGTCTTCTTCCGTGACGTCGTCGAGTTCGCGCTGCCCGCGCCCGGTCGGTACGCGGTGGGCACCGTGTTCCTGCCGCAGGTCGCCGGCGAGCGCGACGACGCCGTCCGGACCATCAGCCGGATCGTCCGCCAGGAGGGCCTGCGTGTCCTGGGGTGGCGGGAGGTGCCGACCGTCAGCCACATCGTCGGCCACGCCGCCCGTGAGGTCGAGCCGTGGATGCGGCAGGTCTTCCTCGCGCTGCCCGGCACGCCGACGCGGCCGCGCGTCGCGCCCGTCACGGCCGACGGCGCCGAGATCGCCGGTGCTGCCGGGGCCGCTGACGGCGTAGGCGCGGCGGTCCTCGCCACCGATCCGTCCGCGCCCTCGACCGCGACCGGGCCCGACGGCTTCGACGCCATGGAGCTCGAGCGCCGCGCGTTCTGCGTGCGCAAGCGGGTGCGCCGGGAGACCGGCGTGTACATGCCCTCGCTGTCGTCGCGGACCATCGTCTACAAGGGCATGCTGACCACCCATCAGCTTTCCGCCTACTTCCCGGACCTCGACGACCCGCGGTTCGCCAGCGCCATCGCGCTGGTCCACAGCCGGTTCTCGACGAACACGTTCCCGAGTTGGCCGCTGGCCCACCCGTACCGGCTGATCGCCCACAACGGCGAGATCAACACGGTGCGCGGCAACCGCAACTGGATGCGGGCGCGGGAGGCGCTGCTCGCCAGCGACCTCATCCCCGGCGACCTGTCCCGGCTGTTCCCGATCTGCGCGGACGGCGCCAGCGACTCGGCCAGCTTCGACGAGGTGCTGGAGCTGCTGCACCTCGGCGGCCGGTCGCTGCCGCACGCGGTGCTGATGATGATCCCCGAGGCGTGGGAGAACCACGAGGAGATGGACGCGGCCCGCCGGGCCTTCTACCGCTTCCACTCCGCGCTCATGGAGCCCTGGGACGGGCCGGCGTCCATCGCGTTCACCGACGGCACGGTCATCGGCGCGGTGCTCGACCGCAACGGCCTGCGTCCGTCCCGGTACTGGGTGACCGACGACGGCCTGGTCGTGATGGCCTCCGAGGTCGGCGTGCTCGACATCCCGCCGCACCGGGTGGTGCGCAAGGGGCGCCTGCAGCCGGGCCGGATGTTCCTCGTCGACACCGCGCAGGGTCGGATCGTCAGCGACGACGAGATCAAGTCCGAGCTGGCCTCCGCCGCTCCGTACGAGGAGTGGCTGCACGCCGGGCTGATCTCCCTCGACGACCTGCCCGAGCGCGAGCACGTCCTGTACGGGCACTCGTCCGTCATGCGCCGCCAGCAGGTGTTCGGCTACTCCCAGGAGGAGCTGCGGATCATCATCGGCCCGATGGCCCGTACCGGGGCCGAGCCGATCGGGTCGATGGGCACCGACACCCCGGTAGCGGTGCTCTCCAGCCGGCCGCGGCTGCTGTTCGACTACTTCACCCAGCTGTTCGCGCAGGTCACGAACCCGCCGCTGGACGCCATCCGGGAGGAGCTGGTCACCAGCCTCGGGCGCACGCTGGGCCCGGAGGGGAACCTGCTCGCGCCGTCCCCTGCGTCGGCGCGCATGGTGCACCTGCCGTTCCCGGTGATCAGTAACACCCAGCTGGCGCGGATCATCGGCATCAACGACGACGGTGACATGCCCGGGTTCGCCTCGGTGACCGTGCGTGGTCTCTACGACGTCGCCGGCGGCGGGGCGGCGCTGGCCGCACGGCTGGCGGAGATCTGTTCCGGCGTCAGCGAGGCGATCGCTGACGGTGCCCGCATTGTGGTCCTCTCGGACCGCGACTCCGATGAGCGCAAGGCGCCGATCCCGTCGCTGCTGCTGACGGCCGCCGTCCACCACCACCTGATCCGGGAGAAGACCCGGACGAAGGTCGGCCTGATCGTCGAGTGCGGCGACGCCCGCGAGGTCCACCACATCGCCCTGCTCACCGGGTACGGCGCGGCGGCGGTCAACCCGTACCTGGCGTTCGAGTCGATCGACGACCTGCTCGCCCGCGGCGAGCTCAACGGCATCGAGCGCGAGCAGGCCGAGAAGAACCTGATCAAGGGCCTCGGCAAGGGTCTGCTCAAGGTAATGTCCAAGATGGGCATCTCGACGGTGGCGAGCTACACCGGTGCCCAGGTCTTCGAGGCGATCGGGCTCGCCCAGGAGCTCGTCGACCAGTACTTCGTCGGCACCCCGAGCCGGCTGGACGGCGTCGGTATCGACGTCATCGCCGAGGAGGTCGCGGCCCGCCACCGGCGCGCCTACCCGGCCGTCCCGTCCGAGCTGGCGCACCGCACCCTCGAGGTCGGCGGCGAGTACCAGTGGCGGCGCGAGGGCGAGCTGCACCTGTTCAACCCGGAGACGGTCTTCCTGCTCCAGCACTCCACCCGCAGCCGTCAGTACGACCTGTTCCGTCAGTACACCGCGAAGGTCGACGGCCTCTCCCGGGAGAACGCGACGCTGCGCGGGCTGTTCGAGCTGCGTACCCGCGGGCGGGCGCCGATCCCGATCGACCAGGTCGAGCCGGTGTCGGAGATCGTGAAGCGGTTCGCGACCGGCGCCATGTCGTACGGCTCGATCAGCGCCGAGGCGCACGAGACGCTGGCGATCGCGATGAACCGCCTGGGCGGGAAGTCGAACACCGGTGAGGGCGGCGAGGACGCGCGCCGCTTCGTCCCCGACGAGAACGGCGACCTGCGCCGCTCGGCGGTCAAGCAGGTCGCGAGCGGCCGGTTCGGCGTGACCAGCGAGTACCTGGCGAACGCGGACGACATCCAGATCAAGATGGCGCAGGGCGCGAAGCCGGGGGAGGGCGGCCAGCTGCCCGGGCACAAGGTGTACCCGTGGATCGCGAAGACCCGGCACTCCACGCCGGGCGTGGGTCTGATCTCGCCGCCGCCGCACCACGACATCTACTCGATCGAGGACCTCGCCCAGCTCATCCACGACCTGAAGAACGCCAACCCGAAGGCCCGGGTGCACGTCAAGCTCGTCGCCGAGGTCGGCGTCGGGACGGTGGCCGCGGGAGTCTCCAAGGCGCACGCCGACGTCGTGCTCATCTCCGGCCACGACGGCGGCACCGGCGCCTCCCCGCTGACCTCGCTCAAGCACGCCGGCGCCCCCTGGGAACTCGGGCTCGCCGAGACCCAGCAGACGCTGCTGCTCAACGGCCTGCGGGACCGGATCGTCGTCCAGGTCGACGGCCAGATGAAGACCGGGCGGGACGTCGTCGTCGGCGCGCTCCTCGGCGCCGAGGAGTTCGGTTTCGCCACGGCGCCGCTCGTCGTCGCGGGCTGCGTGATGATGCGCGTCTGCCACCTCGACACCTGCCCCGTCGGCGTGGCGACGCAGAACCCGGAGCTGCGCGCGCGTTTCACCGGCCGGCCGGAGTTCGTCGAGGCGTTCTTCACCTTCATCGCCGAGGAGGTCCGGGAGCACCTGGCCGCTCTCGGGCTGCGCAGCATCGCCGAGGCGGTGGGGCGGGTCGACCTGCTCGACGCCCGCGCCGCCATCGACCACTGGAAGGCCTCCGGGCTCGACATCACCCCGCTGCTGCACACCCCGGAGCGGCCGTTCGGCGGCTCGCTGCACTGCACCGCCAGCCAGGACCACGGGCTCGACAAGGCCCTGGACAACTCCCTGATCCAGCTCTGCGAGGGCGCGATCGAGGACGGCCGTCCGGTCTGGCTGGAGATGCCGATCCGCAACGTCAACCGGACGGTCGGGACCATGCTCGGCTACGAGGTGACGAAGCGGTACGGGGCCGCCGGCCTGCCCGACGACACGATCTCGCTGCGGTTCACCGGCTCCGCCGGGCAGAGCTTCGGGGCGTTCGTGCCGCGCGGGATGACCCTCACCCTCGAGGGCGACGTCAACGACTACACCGGCAAGGGGCTGTCCGGCGGGCGGATCATCGTCTTCCCGCCGAAGGAGTCGCCGCTGCGCGCCGAGGAGAACACCGTCGCGGGCAACGTGCTGCTCTACGGCGCGACCGCCGGCGAGGCGTTCTTCCGCGGCATCGTCGGCGAGCGGTTCTGCGTGCGCAACTCCGGAGCCACCGCGGTCGTCGAGGGGGTCGGCGACCACGGCTGCGAGTACATGACCGGCGGTACGGTGGTGGTTCTCGGGCCGATCGGGCGCAACTTCGCGGCCGGCATGAGTGGCGGCGTGGCCTACCTGTACAAGCCGGTCAGCCAGCGCATCAACACCGAGATGGTGGACGTCGATCCGCTCGACGACGACGACCGGTCCGCGCTGCGCGGCATCGTCGAGAAGCACTACCGGGAGACCGGTTCGGCCATCGCGTCCCGGTTGATCGCCAACTGGGCCGGCGCCCAGGAGGACTTCGTCAAGGTCATGCCGAAGGACTACAAGCGGGTACTGGCGGCGATGCGGAGCGCCGAGGAGCAGGGCCTGTCGGTGGAGGATGCGATCATGGCCGCCGCGCGCGTCTGACCGGCGCGGCAGCCCACCTCGCGGCGATCCTTCGCGCGAGCGCGGTTTTCGGAGGACGATTCTCCGCACCGTTGCAGATCGACCGCCAGAGCGTACGACGTGCCAGACCGTACGACGTGCCAGACCGAATGACGCGCCAGCCCGACCGGACGTCGACCGAGCGGGCGTCGACTGACCCAACGACCGAACGAACGAACGTCGACCGACATCACGGCCGGGAACGCGATGCCGGCGTCCCCGAACCATCAGCGGGGCACGCGGGGCGGACACGTCACAGCGGCCTCATGGAACCGACAGGAGCGGCATGGCTGACCCGACCGGCTTTCTCAAGCACCGCCGGGAGCTGCCCACGCGCCGACCGGTGGACGTGCGCATCACCGACTGGCGCGAGGTGTACGAGTCGTTCCCGGAGCCGGCGCTGCGTGACCAGGCGGGCCGGTGCATGGACTGCGGCATCCCGTTCTGCCACGAGGGCTGCCCGCTCGGGAACATCATTCCCGAGTGGAACGACCTCGCCCGCCGCTCGGACTGGTCCGAGGCGATCGAACGGCTGCACGCGACGAACAACTTCCCGGAGTTCACCGGGCGGCTGTGCCCCGCGCCGTGCGAGGCGGCCTGCGTGCTGGGCATCGGGGACGACCCGGTGACCATCAAGCAGATCGAGGTCACCATCATCGACCGTGCCATCTCGGACGGGTCGGTCGTGCCGGTGCCGCCGTCGGTGCGCACGGGCCGTCGTGTCGCGGTCGTCGGCTCGGGCCCGGCCGGCCTCGCCGCCGCCCAGCAGCTCACCCGGGCCGGCCACGAGGTGGTCGTCTACGAGCGGGCCGACCGCGCCGGCGGCCTGCTCCGCTACGGCATCCCCGAGTTCAAGATGGAGAAGCGGGTCCTCGACAACCGTCTGGCCCAGATGGAGGCCGAGGGGACGTCGTTCGTCACCTCGTGCAACGTGGGCGTCGACATCACCGCCGACGAGTTGCGCTCGTCCTACGACGCGGTCGTCCTGGCCGGCGGGTCGACGGTGGGGCGTGACCTTCCCGTCCCCGGGCGGGAGCTGCGGGGCATCCACCTGGCCATGGAGTTCCTGGTCCCGGCGAACCGGGTGCAGCAGGGGGACCTGGCCGAGACGACGATCTCCGCTGCCGGCAAGCGGGTCGTGATCATCGGCGGTGGCGACACCGGGGCGGACTGCCTGGGCACCTCGCACCGGCAGGGCGCCCTGTCCGTCCACCAGCTCGAGATCATGCCGCGGCCGCCCGCCTCCCGGCCGCCGGCGAACCCGTGGCCGTCCTTCCCGATCGTCTACCGGGTGTCCAGTGCGCACGAGGAGGGCGGCGAGCGGGTCTTCGCCGTCTCCACCGAGCGCTTCGTCGGCGATGACGAGGGCAACGTGCGGGCCCTGCTCATGCACGAGGTCCAGATGGTCGACGGGCGCTTCCAGAAGATCGAGGGCAGCGAGACCGAGCTGCCGTGCGACCTGGTGCTGCTGGCGATGGGCTTCGTCGGCCCGGAGCGCCCCGGCCTGCTCGAGCAGCTCGGCGTCGACCTGGACGCCCGCGGCAACGTCGCCCGCGATCTTGGTTGGTCGACGTCGGTGCCCGGCGTGTTCGTGGCCGGTGACATGGGCCGTGGCCAGTCCCTGATCGTCTGGGCCATCGCGGAGGGGCGCTCGGCGGCCGCCGCCGTCGACCGGCACCTGATGGGGACGACCGACCTGCCGGCTCCGATCCTGCCGACCCGCCGGCCCTGACCCCGAGCCCCGGGGGGGGGGGGGCCCCCGCGGGGGGGGGGGGGGGGGGGGGCGGGCGGGGG
>NZ_JALKFY010000431.1:0-574 GCF_023242985.1 Frankia sp. Mgl5
TCCATGATTAGAGACAATTATGCCATCTGCGCCGTATTGCAAGGCCAGTTCCGCATCCCGGGGATGGAGAATCCCTTTTAGCAGGATCGGCAGCTTGGTATGGCGCCGCAGGAATGGAAGCTCTGCCCATGTAAGACTAGGATGAAAAAACATACTCCCAAACAGAGAAATTGCCGCCTTCCAATCCTCTTCTGGTGGTTTCTTCAACTTCGAGCGAAAAACCGGGTCTGTCACAAAATTGGCGATCCCTTCTCCGCGATGGAAAGGATTATAGGCATTTCGCACGTCCCTCTCCCGCCATCCGTACACGGGCAGATCAAGGGTGACAACAACTGCGGAGTATTCTGCAGCTTCCGCCCGGCGAAGAAGACTAGCAGTCACGTCAGGGTCTGTTGGCCAAAAAAGCTGAAACCAGCGCGGCGCCTTCCCCATTGCTGCGGCAACTTCTTCGAGGGATCTTGAAGAGACTGTACTGATCGTAAACGGCAAGCCCAGCGCCGCAGCAGCTCGAGCCGTCGCCAGTTCTCCCTGGGGATGGGCAATACCCTGAATGCTGATAGGAGCAAGAAGAACG
>NZ_JALKFY010000432.1:0-567 GCF_023242985.1 Frankia sp. Mgl5
CAGACGCTCGCCCGGCATGACGATATCGAGGTCGTCGGTGAGGCCGGGCTGGCCGCGGAGGCGTTGCGGCGGATTCCCGCGTTGCATCCGCACGTGGCGGTGTTGGACGGGCGGCTGCCTGACGGCAGTGGCATCGACGTGTGCCGGGAGGTGCGTTCGGCGTTGCCGGACGTGGCGTGCCTGATTCTGACCTCCTATGACGACGACGAGGCGCTGTTCTCGGCGATCATGGCGGGGGCGGCGGGGTACGTGTTGAAGGAGATCCGGGGCAACGACCTGGTGGGGGCGATCCGGACGGTGGCGTCGGGGCAGTCGCTGCTGGCGCCGTCGGTGACGCGGCGGGTGCTGGAGCGGCTGCGGGACGGGCCGAGCGAGGACCCGGCGATGGCGACGCTGAACCAGCGGGAGCGCGAGATCCTGCAGCTGATCGCGGACGGGTTGACGAACCGGCAGATCGGCACGCGGCTGGGCCTGTCGGAGAAGACGGTGAAGAACTACGTGTCGAGCATTCTGGAGAAGCTCGGCCTGGCGAGCCGTACGCAGGCCGCCGTCTACCTGATGAAGCAG
>NZ_JALKFY010000433.1:0-564 GCF_023242985.1 Frankia sp. Mgl5
TCCAGCTCCCGGAAGACGGCCGCGAACTCGCGGAAGTCCTCCTTGCCGAAGAAGCGCAGCGCCCCGTCCGACGGGCCGAAGTAGGCCACGTGCCCACCCGGGGCGAGCACCAGGATGTAGTCGCACAGGTCCAGGAACAGCACACTGTGCGTGACCACGATGACCGTGCGGCCGCTCTCGTCCGCCGAACCGACCCCGCCGCCCTTGGCCAGGCCCTTCAGCGTCTCCATCACCGACTGGTCGTTCGCCGGGTCCAGCCCCGACGTCGGCTCGTCCAGGAACAGCAACGACGGCCGGGTCAGCAGCTCCAGCGCGACCGACGTCCGCTTCTTCTGCCCGCCGGACAGCCGGCTCACCGCCGTGTCGGCGTGCGCGGTCAGGCCGAGCTCACCGATGACCTCCTGGACGCGGGCGCGCCGCTCCTGCCCCGTGGTGTCCGCGGGGAACCGCAGCTCGGCGCCGTACTCGAGCGCCTCGCGCACGGTGAGCTGGGCGTGCAGCGGATCGGCCTGCGGGACGTAGCCGATGCGCCGGCGCAGCTCGTCGTACTCGGCGTAGAGATCC
>NZ_JALKFY010000434.1:0-550 GCF_023242985.1 Frankia sp. Mgl5
GACGCCGTCAGGATCGCCCGAGCGATGGTCTAGCTCGCTCGGTCACCGCGCAGGCCCCGGATTGGAAGGTGGTCCCCGGTCACGCATATGCGATCCCCGCACCCCTGCCCTCTCGGGTGGGCATGCGGGTTCCAGAACCCGGCGCGTCTTGGCCGGTAGATGGTGTTGACCCCCCGGGGCCCTGGTGCTGTATGGCACCAGGGCCCCTCGATGTGTCCCGAGAGGCGCGATGACCCCTGAAAGCACACGTAAACCGGCCCACAGTCTCGACGACGACGACTACCCCGCCTACACCATGGGCCGCGCGGCCGAGATGCTCGGCACCACGCCTGCCTTCCTGCGGGCCCTCGGCGAAGCCCGCCTGATCACGCCACTGCGCTCCGAGGGCGGCCACCGCCGCTACTCCCGCTATCAGCTGCGGATCGCCGCCCGCGTCCGCGAGCTCGTCGATCAGGGCACCGCGATCGACGCCGCCTGCCGCATCGTCATCCTCGAAGACCAACTCGCCGAAGCCCAGCGGCTCAACCAGCAATCACGCCAACTGACAACC
>NZ_JALKFY010000435.1:0-549 GCF_023242985.1 Frankia sp. Mgl5
GTTCGCCTTTGAGCTCTCGATTGCCCCGAGCAGACCCGGTTCAACGCCCGTTACTTCAAAGTAGACATCAGCACCGCCACCAGTGATCTCTCTGATTGCCTGCACAGCGTCTGTTTGTGAGGGATCAATCGCATCGGTCGCGCCGAGCTGCAATGCCATCTGCCGTCATTGCTCCGAGATTTCCACTGCGATGATCTGGCTGGCACCAGCTGCCTTGGCTGCGAGAATCGTCAGCAGTCCGATTGGGCCTGTTCCAAATACAGCACATGAATCGCCTGCCGGCAAGCGGCTCTCACGAACAGCATGGAGTGCCACGGACGTCGGTTCAATGAGTGCGGCCTGCTCATACGACATGTTGTCAGGCAGCAGGTGTACCATCTCTTCGCCAACGACAGTCAGTTCGGAGAAACCGTCGCCACCGCCGCTCAGCCCAAAGCATCTAATCAGATCGCACAGATTGTGTCGCCCGTTCTTGCAGGCTTTGCATTTGCCGCAGGACAAAACGGGTTCGACCGCTACCCGGTCGCCTACCTTGACGCGCGTTACACC
>NZ_JALKFY010000436.1:0-545 GCF_023242985.1 Frankia sp. Mgl5
GGTGCGGTGTCGCTGGTGACGGAGCCGGTGGTGTGGCCGGAGACGGGCCGGCCGCGGCGGGCGGGTGTGTCGTCGTTCGGGGTGAGCGGGACGAACGCTCATGTGATCATCGAACAGGCCCCGGACGAGTCCCCCGACACCGCCACGGATGAAGTCGCAGATGCCGCCCCGGACGGCGTCGTGGCGGGGGAGGCCGTGCCCTGGCTGCTGTCCGCGGCGTCGCCGGCGGCGCTGCGCGCCCAGGCCGACGCCCTGGCGGAGTTCGCCGCCGCGCGGCCGGCACCTGCCGCGGCCGAGATCGGCCGGTCCCTGGCGACGACCCGCGCGCGTCTCGCGCGACGTGCGGTCGTGGTGGCGGGCTCCCACGACGAGCGGGTCACCGCGTTGCGCGCGCTGGGCGCCGGCACGCCACATCCGGACGTGATCTTCGAACCGTCCCGGCCGCAGGTCGGCGCCGATCGCGGAAACGTTTTTGTTTTTCCGGGTCAGGGGGCGCAGTGGGTGGGTATGGGTGCGGGTTTGTTGGGGGGTTCTTCGTGGTTGTC
>NZ_JALKFY010000437.1:0-543 GCF_023242985.1 Frankia sp. Mgl5
GAGGAAACAGATAGAAGAGGAATTTATGGCAGGCCGTCCGTATAAAGTTACGGTCAGTGTAGGTGTCTCCTCGCTTGACCTCTCCACCTCCCGAACGGTTGACGATCTGATTCGGGCAGCGGACGACGCTGAAATTACTGCGAAAACGTCAGGAAAAAACAGAGTGGTTGCAGCCTGGCAGCAAGAAAAGACGTCCTTCTCGCAATGATGATTGTGCGAAAGGGCGCCTTTTTGCTTCGTTTCAAAAGGTAATCCTAGATCTGCCTGCCCACCAGTGTGCCTTCCAGAATAGCCCGCTTCGCGTCAAGCTCTCCTGCTTCTTTCGCCCCACCGATCACATGTACAGGGAGCCGTCCCTGCAGTTCTTCCGCCAGCACGCTGTTAGGGGTGCTTCCGGCAGCAATGATCACGGTGTCTGCCGGTACAAACCGCTCTTCCCCATTGTGCAGAAAAGAGACGCCCTCCGGTGTGATCGCTCTGTATTCGATTTCTGTCAACATGTCCACGCCCTGACGTTTCAACGTGGCCAGCACGGCCCAGCGA
>NZ_JALKFY010000438.1:0-542 GCF_023242985.1 Frankia sp. Mgl5
GTCGTACCGCCCACGGTCGGCCCGCCAACCGCCGTACCGGCGCCACCAGCCACGGTCGTACCGCCCACGGTCGGCCCACCAACCGCCGTACCACCGGTACCAGCGCCACCAGCGACCGTCGTACCGCCCACAGTCGGCCCACCAACCGCTATGCCACCGATGATGCCCCGACCGGCGACGGTCGTACCGCCCGCAGTGGGCCCGCCAACCGCGACGCCACGACCCGTGGCCACGGTCGTACCACCCACGGTCGGCCCACCAACCGCTATGCCACCGATGATGCCCCGACCGGCGACGGTCGTACCGCCCACGGTCGGCCCGCCAACCGCCGTACCACCGGTACCAGCGCCGCCAGCGACCGTCGTACCGCCCACGGTCGGCCCGCCAACCGCGGTACCGGCGCCGCCGGCCACGGTCGTACCACCCACGGTCGGCCCACCAACCGCCGTACCGGCGCCACCAGCGACGGTCGTACCACCCACGGTCGGCCCACCAACCGCCGTACCACCGGTACCAGCGCCACCAGCGACCGTCGTACCACC
>NZ_JALKFY010000439.1:0-541 GCF_023242985.1 Frankia sp. Mgl5
ACGCAAGTAAAGCTAAGGATTTATTACTGATGTGAAAGTACGTCTGCTAACTGCGCCAACGTCCTGTTGGCAACGCAGACATAACCACATCCTGTGGTTAAGTTACTAAGGGCACACGGTGGATGCCTTGGCGCTAGGAGCCGACGAAGGACGCAGCGAACTGCGATAAGCCTCGGGGAGCGGTAAGCACGCTTCGATCCGGGGATCTCCGAATGGGGCAACCCACCATCCGTAATGGGATGGTATCCGTATCTGAATTCATAGGATACGAGAAGGCAGACCCGGTGAACTGAAACATCTAAGTAGCCGGAGGAAGAGAAAACAATAGTGATTCCCCCAGTAGTGGCGAGCGAACGGGGAAGAGCCTAAACCGCAGGGTTTACCCTGCGGGGTTGTGGGGCGTCTCACATGGAGTTACAAAGGACAGATGTAGGTGAACAGTTTGGGAAGACTGACCAAAGAGCGTGACAGTCGCGTAACCTAAACATCTGTCTCTCCGAGACCCACCCCGAGTAGCACGGGACACGAGAAATCCCGTGTG
>NZ_JALKFY010000440.1:0-530 GCF_023242985.1 Frankia sp. Mgl5
GTCTGGAAGCTTTCCGCAGTAGATCATTTCCGCTTCCGGTCGCGCATGCGAAAGCAACCGAGGGCTGGCCAGTCGATCATAGACGATGCAATCCGCTTGCTTGATCGTTTCCAACCCGCGAACGGTAATCAGTTTTGGATCCCCTGGCCCGGCTCCGACGAGAAAAACTTTCCCTTTGCTCATGCTTGATTCTCCTCCAATACTTTGGCGAGAATATCGCCTGCCCCGTTTGCAAGCAGAAGCTCCGCCACCTGACGACCCAATTCGCTTGGGTTCGTGCCTGTTTCTGTATGTTTAAAGACCCGGGAACCGTCCGGAGCGGCTACAATACCTGTTAGTGTAACCGCAGGGGCTCCCTGCGTATTTGTTGCTGTTTCGTCTACCGTGGCGTAGGCTCCGATCGGCACCTGGCAGCCTCCCTGCAGTTTGTGCAGAAAAGCCCGCTCCGCCGTAACCGCGAGACGGGTAGCGGGATGATCAAACTTGGCAAGCAGCGCCAGCATCTCGTCGTCATCGGATCGGCACTCGAT